>CACZOG010000269.1 GCA_902782715.1 uncultured Lachnospiraceae bacterium
CTTGATGCAAGAAATCTTCTGCAGGCAACGCAGGCGGAACTTACCGAAGTATATGCCAAAGAGGGCGATAAGCTCGTATGGGATACGCCCATTATCGCTTCCGCAAACGGCATAGGACCGACTTCGGATAACGGCGATACTGATATTTCCACAACGGATTTTGCCAAGAAAGTCCTTAAAACCGCAGATATGGAAGGTGAGAAACAGCCGTATCTGTTTATGGTAGCCGTAGCGTCAAATCATGCCAACAAATCCAATGCGAATGACAAGAACCGTTCGGTTCATCAGAAATACACCGTGTATTATGCTCTATACATAAAGGAAAAGGATTCGGTTCCGTATTATTACTATAACGGAGCATGGACAAAGAAGAATCCCAGAGGATTAAAGAAGAATCACAGCAATATGTCGGACTGGGACAACAGCATAATGAATGCACAGAATCGTATTCAGACCGGCACTTTGAAAGACTTGAGACTTCAGTATTATCTGATCTCCTATAAAGGAACGGCAGAAGCAATGTCCGGTGATTTCTGGAATTACATAAAACGCGATCTGGAGATACAGTATAATCACTAAAACCGGATACATAAGTGAAACAAAAAAATCGCCCGCTTAAACGGGCGATTTTATCTTTGGAATATTCAGACTTTTTCAAATGCGTCTTTTCCGATTCCGCAAACAGGGCAAACCCAGTCTTCGGGAATGTCTTCAAAAGCGGTTCCGGGAGCAATGCCGGAATCCGGATCTCCGATTTCGGGATCGTAAACATATCCACAGGGACAAGCGTATTTATCCATGGTTTAATACTCCTTTCCAATCCATTTTTGTTTTTTGCTTATGACATTATTATAATACAAAATAACGGTCGGGTAAACGTATTAAAAATTTGAAAATAGTTATACAGATTCGTATAAAAGGTTTATAATATTTTGTGTGTACATTTTTAAGGGATAAGCGGAATGATTCTTGATTTTCTTTCCAAAAATCAATTGAATATAATGCTCATGTTATCCGGCATATGCGGTATGCTGGCTTTGTTTGTGTTTTTCATCAGAGTTATTTCTCCGAGAAGAAAAATAACTTTAATGATCATGGAAGCAAGTGCATGTCTTCTGCTTGTCTTTGACAGATATGCATATATCTACAGAGGCAATCCGGGCATGGCCGGATTTTATATGGTCAGAATAAGCAATTTCATGGTGTTCTTCTTAACGCTTCTGACTATTTTTGCATTTAACCATTACGTTATGGATCTTTTGATCAACGAAGGCGGTCTTAAAAAGATCCCCGTAAGACTTCATGTGTCTAATGCACTGGTGATCCTCGGTGAGATCCTTGTCATCATTTCCCAGTTTACTCACATGTATTATTATTTTGACAGTGAGAACAAATATCACAGGACGGAAGGCTTCTTCTTTGTAAGCTACATCATTCCGTTACTGATCCTTGCAATTGAGCTTTCCGTTATTATCCAGTATTACAATAAATTCAGACCCGGCATCAGGATTTCCCTGCTTCTTTTTACCATTCTTCCTCTGGCTGCGGCCGTAATGCAGGTATTCGCTTACGGCTTATCGCTTCAGAACATAACCATGGTCGGTATGATGGTTCTTCTTTATATATTCGCAATACAGGATTTAAGCGACTCGGTTGAGGAAGCCAAGAATCTTGAGATTGAATACCTGAAGAAAGAACAGAAAGATATTCAGGGTCTTTTCGAACAGACGACCGAAGCTCTTGCACTTGCAATAGATGCAAAAGACAAATATACACACGGTCATTCATCAAGAGTTGCGGAATACGCCAGGAAAGTTGCCAAAATGGCGGGCAAGAGTCCTCAGGAATGCGATGAGGTTTATTTTGCAGGCCTTTTACATGATGTGGGCAAAATCGGAATTCCGAGCAGCATCATCAACAAAGACGGAAAATTAACCGAAGAGGAATTCAATGCGATCAAGCAGCATCCCGTAATCGGTAACGAAATATTATCGGGTATCAGCAAATCGCCCTATTTAAGCATCGGCGCACATCATCATCACGAAAGATATGACGGAAAAGGCTATCCCGCCGGACTCAAGGGCGAGGACATTCCGGACATTGCAAGAATAATTGCGGTTGCGGATGCGTATGATGCCATGACATCCAAGAGAAGTTACAGGGAGCCCATTCCTCAGGACAAAGTAAGGGAAGAATTTGTAAAAGGCACGGGAACACAGTTCGATCCGAAATATGCCAAGCTGATGATTCATCTTATCGACCTTGATTCGGAATACATGATGAAAGAAAGAGATGAAGTCAAGGAATTGTCGGGCAAAACGGAATTGTGCATGGAAGAATTCAGATCCGATATTTCCGAAGGTATCCATATTGTAAGCAATATTACGAGAATTAAACTTCACAGCGTTACCGACAGAAACAATGTCAGAAAAGAATGCATTCCTTCGCTGGTTATTTTCGATTCCCTTGACGGAAGAGTCCATGACGGAGCCAAAGTCAAGGAAATGCTTTATTTCGAATATGCGATAATCCGTTTTGACGGAAAAACGGAATGTCTCGGCGCTAGAAAGATCCAGACTAACACACTGGAACTTAAAACGGTTGAAAAGAACAATCATCCGGAAATCGGCGAAAAAGGTATCAATTACGAAATAGAAGCCGTAAAGTTTAAGGATCATGTTCTTATAAAGATCAAGAGCGAATATCAGATCATCGAGCATATTCTGGCACTTCCCGACAGTGCAAGATATGCCTATATCGGTTTAACGGGCGAACACTGTACCATAAGCAACGTTGAAATCGATAAAGATGAAAAGGAAATAAACGAAAACTATATCCCCCGTATCGCAAAGGAAGTGACATTTATCGACGGACCGTCCGGAGACGTTCCCAATGTTCAGATAAACGGATGGTGTTCGGATGCGTGCAAGGGCATTGCGATAAAGGACGGAATGAAAATACATTTCCATACCATGAGCCTTCCGACCGCAAGACTTATATGGCATACATCATATGTTGAACTGTTCTATTCTGATGACGGACTGGTTAAAGGAGAGAATTTCAATCAGTTTGCTCTGGTCAGAATCGACGGAGAAGCATGGGATACCCATGAAGGCGTGGAGAGTAAGACCATAGTTATCAAAGATGACGAATTCGAAGGCTGGGATGTCTGGAAAGAGATCAACAGGAATGGTCTGGATGTAACCGTTGAGTTTAAGAGAAAAGGAAACAAGATTTCCGTCTTTACCGAGAACTGCGGCATTTCGATCAACAGTATGATCACCATTCAGGATGATTATCCCGAAATATACATGGCATTAACAGGCGATCAGTGTGCAATTACGAACATTCGTGCCGAGTATGCACCGTCAGGTTTCGCGGAGAACCTTATTAAGAAGATTTAGAACTTTTTTCTTATCCTTGCTCCACTCGGGTGCGATGAGGATTTTCTTATCCCCGTCGCCTGTCATGCGATGAATGACGATATCGTTCGGTATGATCTTAAGACAATCGACAACGATGGATACGTATTCTTCCATGCTTAAACATGTGAACAGACCTTTCTCGTAATCGGAAGCAAGATCCGTTCCCTTAAGAACATGAAGAAGCTGAAGTTTGATCCCGTTGATCCCGCTGTCGCAGACGTATTTTACGGTATCAAGCATATCTTTTCTGCTCTCGTTAGGGAGCCCTAAGATAACATGAACGATCACATTAAGATTTCTTTTTTTCAGTTCCGTGACCGCAGTGTCATAGACGGAAAGAGGATATAAGCGTCGAATATATTCGGCGCTTTTTTCATGTATAGTCTGAAGACCGAGTTCGACCCATACGGGCTTGATCCGGTTAAGTTCGCTTAAAAGTTCAAGAACATCTTCGGGAAGGCAGTCCGGTCGTGTGGCTATTGAAACAGCAACAATATCCGGGTGAGAGATTGCCTCTGTAAACAGCGAACGAAGTTTTTCCACAGGCGCATAAGTATTGGTAAAAGCCTGAAAGTAGGCGATGTATCTGCCGTCTTTTCCGATCTTTGAAGCAACTCTTTTTTTGCCTTTTTCGATCTGATCGGTTATGGATAAAAGAGGGGATTCTCCGAAATCACCCGAACCGTTTCCGGAACAGAAAATGCAGCCTCTCGTATCAAGAGTTCCGTCCCTGTTCGGACAGGTAAAGCCTGCATTTAAAGAGATTTTATATACTTTTGTATTAAAAGTATCCTTAAGATACTCATTAAGCGAATAGTATTTCATAGTCAAAATTATACATCATCAGTCCGTAAGACAAAAGAAAAATACACATGCATAATTTACCCATCAAAGTATTTGGAAAAACGATAAATAAAGTTATAATATAATTGGCGAAGAATTGAAAAAAGAGGATATAAAATGAAAACTCCGGAACTTACGACTCTCTGCTATCTTATAAAAGACGGAAAGTATCTTATGATGCACAGGGTTAAGAAAGAGAATGATGTAAATAAAGACAAATACATAGGTGTGGGCGGACATTTCGAATACGGCGAGAGCCCCGATGAGTGCCTTCTTCGCGAGGTAAAAGAGGAGACGGGACTTACGCTTCTTGATTATAAAGCCAGGGGCATAGTAACGTTTGTTTACGGCGAAGATGTTGTTGAATACATGCACCTTTACACATCGGATAAATTCGAGGGAGAAATGACGGACTGTGATGAAGGGGAACTCGTCTGGATCCCCGTTAAAGATGTCTTTGATCTTCCGATCTGGGAAGGCGATAAACTGTTTTTTAAACGTCTTGAAGAAAGCGAAGAATTCTTCTCGCTGAAACTTGTTTATGATCTAAACGACCGCCTTGTAAAAAGCGAGATTCACTAAGTCTAAAGAATGGTGCTTTTATGAAGAATTATGATCTGAACGAAAAATTAAAAGAGATAGATGAAGTTATAAAAGAGGGTCTGTTTGACGACACATGGGAATCTCTCTCGGATTACCGCGTTCCCGAATGGTACGATAAGATGAGGTTCGGGATATTCATCCACTACGGGGTATTCTCTGTTCCCGCATTCGGCTGCGAATGGTATCCGAGACTCATGTACGAAAAGGAAATGGTCGACTGTTACGAACACCATTTAAAAACTTACGGAAAGCAGTCGGAATTCGGATACAAAGATTTTATCCCGATGTTCAAAGCCGAGAAATTCGATGCTGACGAATGGATAAAGGCTTTCAAGGAAGCGGGTGCACAGTACGTGATCCCCGTGGCTGAACATCATGACGGTTTTCAGATGTATGAGACAGAACTCTCGTCTTTTAACAGCGTTGACATGGGTCCTCATAAAAACATCCTGGGTGAATTAAAAGAAGCATGCGAAAAAGAAGACATTATCTTCGGAGCTTCCTCTCACAGAATAGAACATTATTTCTTCATGGGTACCGGAAGAACGATAGAAAGCGATATCAACAGAGAGTTCGAAAGAGGAGAACTCTACTGGCCCTCCGTATATGCCAAAGTTGATTTCGATGCGATCGAGAAAGACGGTTCGCCGTCTGAAGAATTCATGCAGGACTGGCTTGTAAGAACCTGCGAGATAATCGATAAGTATAAGCCGAACATCCTTTATTTCGACTGGTGGATCCACAGGACGGAACTAAAACCGTATTTAAGGAAAATGCTTGCATATTTTTATAACAAAGCAGCCCGGGAAGGCAGGGGAGTTGTAGTAAATTACAAGCACGATGCGATACCTTTTAACATTGCCGTTCCCGATATCGAGCGCGGACAGCTTGCTTCACAAAAGCCTTTTAAATGGCAGTCCGATACGGCTATGTGTTTTAACTCATGGTGTTACACCGAGGGGAATAAATACAAAGAAACAAAAGACATTCTCTGCGACCTCATAGACATCATTTCAAAGAACGGAACACTTCTTTTAAACATAGGACCGAAAGCAGACGGAACATTCAGCGATGAGGAGACGCTTATCCTTAAACAGATCGGTGAATGGATGAAAGTTAACCGTGAAGCGGTCTTTGATACCAAACCGTATAAGATATTCGGCGAGGGAGAGACAAAGGTCGTTGAGGGGGCTTTTAAGGACGGCGAGGTTAAGGGATTTACTTCTTCGGATTTCAGATTCCTTGCAGGGTGCGGATGCATTTATATTGCCGCGATGCGTCCGGCGGAAAACGGAATTTATGATATTAAATCTTTTGCAAGAAAACAGGGAGCTTTTAACTGCGGCATATCAGAGATAAAGATGCTCGGAAGCGAAGAAAAAGCTGAGTTTAAGCATACAGAAGAAAAACTTGAGATAATTACCAAAGGATCAGAAGAAAACGATGATCCGATAGTTTTCAAACTGATCATTTAAAAAGGGGAAACGTATGAAGATCAAATGTGAATACTGCGATTCGATGTTTGATGACACATTAGAAAAGTGTCCTAACTGCGGTGCACCGAATTCCAATGTAAGACGAAGCACGGCCGATCAGCCGACCACGATCGAAGGATTAAAAGAATGGTATGAATCAAAAGGCCTTCCGCCTTACGAGACCACGAGATTTTTTATCGGCATTGATTATAAGAAACCGAGAGCGTTCGGTATTTACAAAGACGAGAATACCGGTAATTTTATCGTTTACAAAAACAAGGACTCGGGACAGCGCGCAGTACGTTATGAAGGAACGGATGAGGCTTTTGCGGTAAACGAACTGTTCATGCGCCTTAAACAGGAGATCCTTGAACAGAAAGCCCACAATATAAGCAATGGTTCAAACACAGGATATTCGGGAAGCGTAAGGCATAATACTTCCGGATCGGGGTCTTTGAAAAAGCATAAGGCATCTCTTGCAGGTGTTATAGCGATCGTGATAGTCATTTCGATGGCCTGTTGCGGCCCCTATCTTTTAACAATGCTCCTTTCTCCGCTTGAAACCCTTGTGGTAAATCTTTCTCCCGCAGAGCAGGGATATTATTCCTATAACGGAGAAGATTATTATACCTGCGGTCCGAGCGAAGACAACAAGAAGTGGTTTAAATATGACAGAGCAGGCGGGGAATGGATCAAGACGTCCGTTGAAGACAAGCCGGAACTGCTGATAACGAAAACGGCTAAAGATTATTTTCGTTCGTTTGAGTATAGTACCGGATATGATTTTCCGAATTTTTACGATTCAAGTGTTTATTATGAATACTGTTATCCCGCAGGTTATACCGATACAGGATATTATTCTTATAACAACACGGATTATTACAGACTTGACAGTTACGATACCGACAGCTGGTATTATTTTTCAAATGATACCAATGACTGGGAACCGGCAGAGTATAACAATATTCCGGATGATCTGAAGAACGGATATAACGCAAAGGACTTTTATTACACTCCGGACTGGAATTTTGAAACACAGATCTCGGATTTTGAGGATACGGAATATTATGCCCTTTACGAATCGGAGAATTCGAACTCGAGTTACAGTGGTGACAGTTATTCGTACAGCTCGTGGGATGACGACGATGACTACGACTATTCATGGGATTCCGGCAGTTCATGGGATTCGTCCTCTTCGGACTGGGACAGCGACTGGTAAGTGTCGTACTTCACATAAAGAACGTTACATGTTAAAATAAAGTTTAGGAAAATGAAATAAGGTGGGGGGTTACATTATGGAAGAAAAAAACAGCAGTATTTTGTTTTACATTCTGATCACGATCATTCTGACAGGTTTGTCGATCATCTTTGCTCCGAGGATCATCGAGGGCGTTTCATCGTATATCTACAAAAAACAGAAACCCAAGGTAAATGTGAAATTCGATAAGGATTTCGGACCCAGGATCGTTAAGAAAAGAAAATAGGAGGACTTGAACGTGGGCGTTGTTGAAGGATTACCGACAGAAGATGTCGCGGAGAAAATAATGGCAGCTATTAAAAATGTTCAAAAGAATATGACCAGACTCAACATTATGGTTATGGGAAAAACGGGTGCCGGAAAAAGTACTCTTATTAACCAGGTGTTCAGCAGGAACCTTGCGGTAACCGGTGTGGGAAAACCCGTTACTCAGGCTATAAGAAAATATGAGCTTGAGGACTTTCCTCTTGCGATCTATGATACTCCCGGTCTGGAACTCGGCGGAGAGAATGCGATAGAAGAACTTTTAAAGGAATCCAAGGAAGTTCTTTCAAAAGGCGCAATGCGCGGGATCGAAGAATCCATCCATTGCATCTGGTACTGCGTGAGTACGCCTTCTCATCGTTTTGAAGAGGCTGAGATCGAGTTCATCAAGAAATTCATAGACGAGACGAACGTTTTCTGCGTTCCCGTTATCATAGTTCTTACTCAGGCATATTCCAAGAAAGATGCAAGAGCCCTTATGGCTGAGATCGAAAAAGAGAATCTGAATGTTGTTCAGATCGTTCCCGTACTTGCACAGGATTATGAAATAGATGATGAGTACGTTGCCAAGGCTTACGGAACCGATACGCTTATCGATATCGTTCACAACGTAATTCCCGAGGCATTAAGAAATACTCTCGCAGCCGTTCAGAAGGCAAACTTAAAGATGAAAAAGAGAAGAGCCAATGCTATCGTTGCAACGGCGGCAGCAGCTGCGGCAGCCACGGGTGCCATTCCCATTCCTTTTACGGATGCGGCTGTTTTAGTACCCGAGCAGATCGGTATGATCGCGTCCATTACGGGTGTATTCGGTATTCCGGTTGAAAAAGCGACCGTTACCGCTTTGATCTCCGCTACGATCGGTACCGTCGGAACAACGGTTATGGGTAAAACCGTTGTATCGGGGCTTCTTAAAATGATCCCGGGTGTCGGAAGCGTTACGGGCGGTGTTATCTCCGCGAGTGTTGCGGCAGCACTTACTGCGGCTCTGGGCGAAGCATATATTGCGATCATGGTCATGGTTGCCAAGGGTGAGATGAACATCAAAGAGATCGAAACCGATGAAGGAAAAGCCAAGGTTGCCAAAATCTTTAAATCGAAGCTCGGACTTAAGAGAAACAATAAGGGCAAGAATCTCGAAGAGAAGGAAGACTAGACAAAAAAGTATTGACGAATCCGCTGTTATCGCATTATGATAATAGCGGATTTGGAGTTTATATATGAATACGATCGGAATCAATTCCAAATTGAATAACGGCTTTTATTACTTTATTCAGGCATACTTTTACGTAAGCCTTTTTGCCTTTTACTTTTTTGCAAAGGAACCTCAACGCGCCGAATAAAGTATGGATGCTGACCTGATAATGTGTTTAAGTTTGCACTGTCCTTATTCGGACAGTGCTTTGTTTATATATAAGGAGAAAAATTCATGGCTCAGATGGATGAACTCAGAAGCAGTATAGAAAGTATCGATAAGCAGATGGCCGATCTGTTCGAGCAGAGAATGGAAATAAGCGGTCAGGTTGCCGAATACAAGAAAGAACACGGCCTTCCCATACTTGATAAGGAAAGAGAAAAAGTCTTAATAGCTAAGAATACGGGATATTTAAAGAACAAAGATTTTGAGGTTTATTACAGAGACTTCATCGAATCAATTTTAACGATATCCAAGAATTATCAGCACAAGATCGTTGAAGGCGTAAAAGTAGCTTACAGCGGGATCGAAGGCTCTTTTGCAAGCATTTCCGCAGAGAGGATACTTCCCGATGCAAAGAGGATATCTTACGGAAGTTTCTCGGAAGCATACTGTGCCGTCTGCGAAGGTGAATGTGAATTTGCGGTACTTCCGATAGAGAACAGTTATGCGGGCGAAGTCGGATCGGTTACGGATCTTATGTTCAAAGGAGATCTTCACGTAAACGGTGTCTATGAACTTGGCGTATCGCAGTGCCTTTTGGGAATAAAGGACAGCAATCTCGAATCCATTAAAACGGTCATAAGTCATCCTCAGGCACTCGATCAGTGCAGCGAATATCTTAAAAGACACGGTATAAAAAGTATCTCGGCAGAGAATACGGCCGTTGCCGCCAAAGAGATCTCTCTTAAAAATGATGTGACACTCGGTGCGATCGCAAGCAAAGAGGCAGCCAAACTCTACGGACTTACGATCCTTGATTACGATATAAACGAAAGTGCTCAGAATACAACACGTTTTGCGGTATTTTCAAGAAAAGCGGTTGAGATGAAAAATGCTCCCGCCCCCAATGCTTTCATATTAATGTTCACGGTTAAGAATGAGGCAGGTTCGCTTGCCGATGCGATTGCGATCGTCGGAAAATACGGCTTCAACATGAAGGTTATAAGAAGCCGCCCTTCCAAGAACGAGAACTGGACATACTATTTCTATACCGAGGTAGAAGGAAATCCCGATACAGAAACGGGTAAGGAAATGTTAAAAGAATTAAAGACCGAATGCGACATCGTTAAGATCGTCGGAACATATCATCCGGACGCAAAGATTTAATATAAGAGGAAAAATCATGACAGTTAATGTAAATCTGCCTGCCAACGGGTATGATATCAAAATCGAAAGAGGCATTTTAAAGAAAGCCGGAGAGGAACTTAAGCTTAACAGAAAAGTCCTTATAGTTACCGACGACGGTGTTCCTTCGAAATATGCCGAAACCCTCGCAAAAGAATGTAAAGAATCTTTTATAACCGTTATTAAGCAGGGTGAGGAAAGCAAGAATTTTGACAATTTCCTTCTTCTTCAGAAAGTAATGCTCGAGAACGGTTTTTCAAGAAAAGACTGTGCCGTTGCATTAGGAGGCGGAGTGATAGGAGATCTTACGGGATTTGCCGCTTCCTGCTTTATGAGAGGGATCGATTTTTACAACATCCCGACAACCGTTTTATCACAGGTGGATTCGTCTGTGGGCGGTAAAACCGCGGTGGATTTCATGGGTGTTAAAAACATCGTTGGGACATTTTATCAGCCTAAAAAGGTTCTTATAGATCCCGATGTTTTAGAAACGCTTGATAAAAGACAGATCTCGGCAGGTCTTGTCGAAGCGGTCAAAATGGCAGCAACATTTGATGAAGCGTCTTTTGCTAAATTCGAAGAGGCAGAAAGTCTTGAGGACCTCGATATTGTTGAGGTAATTGCCAAAGCCATCCAAACCAAAGCCGATGTGGTCGAAAAGGATGAAAAAGAGGTCGGCTTAAGAAAGGTTTTAAATTTCGGTCATACTTTGGGACACGGTATCGAAGCCGCATGTTCGGATGTAAGACTTTCTAATATCTGGGAAGATGCACCGTATGAAAAGGACATGCATAAGCACGGACTTCTTCACGGCGAATGTGTCGCAATAGGAATGCTTGCAATGTGCGATACAGAAGTAAAAGAGCGGATCGAAAAAGTTCTTGATAAACTTGATCTTCCCACAAAGGTATCCTTTGATTTCGATAAAGCGCTTTCGGCGGTTACGCATGATAAAAAACAAAACGGCAAAGCGATCTCCTGTGTGTATGTTAAGAAGATCGGATCATATGAAATGAAAGACATGATGGCCGATGAACTGTCGGAAAGACTTGCAACATTAGAGATTTGATAACAGGTATCTGATGAAGCCTTAAGTCAGAGAGAGTAAGGCGAAAAAGTATATTACGGAGGATGTACATGAAAAATACATTCGGACAGAGTTTACAGATTACAATATTCGGCGAAAGCCACGGCCCGTATATCGGAGCCATTCTTGACGGACTGGCACCGGGGCTTGATATTAATGATGATCTTATAGCTTCGAAACTTGAGTTAAGAAGACCTTCGGGTGCCATCTCGACAGCCAGAGTGGAGAAGGATGAATATATTATCGCAAGCGGTGCTTTTAACGGCAAGACTACCGGAACACCTCTTTGCATCTTAATTCCCAACACGAATACAAGAAGCGGGGATTATGATAAAGCGGGCAGAGTCGCAAGACCGGGCCATGCAGATTATACGGCTCTTTTAAAATATCACGGTTTTGAAGATTATCGCGGCGGCGGACATTTTAGCGGAAGACTTACGGCCGCACTTGTTGCAGCGGGTGCGATCTGTGCAGATGCATTATCAAAAAAAGGAATAGTCATCGGAACACACATAAACAAACTGTCCGATATATCGGACATATCATTTGACGAGATATTATTTGCAAAAGATGCGGATTACGAAAATGGATTGAAGGATCTTCTTGATAACATCGCTTCCCTTAACAATAAGAAATTCGCAGTCATAAGCGATGAAGCAGCTTTAAAAATGGAGCAGGCGATACTTGATGCAGCAAAGGAAGGCGACAGTGTCGGCGGCGTTTTGGAGACGGCAATAGCCGGAATGCCCGAAGGAGTCGGAGAACCCTGGTTTGATTCCCTTGAGAGCACACTTTCGCATATTTTATTCAGCGTACCCGGAATTAAAGGCGTTGAATTCGGCGCAGGTTTTGATAAGGTCTGCGAATGCGGAAGCAGTTTCAATGATTCGTTAAGAAACGAAAACGGAAAGGTTGTTACAAAGAGCAACAATAACGGCGGAATAAACGGCGGAATAAGCAACGGAATGCCGATTACGATAAGATGTGCAGTAAAGCCCACGCCTTCAATTTACAAACAGCAGGAAAGCATTAACTTAAATACCAAAGAAAATGCCGACATTCAGATTGAAGGAAGACACGATCCCGCAATAATTCACAGAGCAAGAGTCGTTGTTGATTCTGTTTGCGCAATTGCCGTATACGATGCGCTTGCAGCGCGTTTCGGAACGGATTATTTCTTAAATTAAACATTTCACGCCGCGTGTGAAAAGACTTCATACCGTGCGTAAACTTACTGATGAGGTAAATATGGAATACGGACTGATAGGCGAACGCCTCGGACACAGTTATTCAAAAATAATACATGAGAAATTCGGCTTTTACGGATACGAATTAAAAGAGATTCCCCGCGAGCAGCTTGATGCTTTTATGAGGGCAAAGGACTTTAAAGGAATCAATGTTACGATTCCCTACAAGGAAGATGTTATCAAATATCTGGATTTCGTTGATGAAAGAGCAAAAGCAATTGGAGCGGTAAATACCGTCGTAAACAAAGACGGAAGACTTTACGGATACAATACCGATTATTATGGACTTAGGACACTTCTTGAATCAAACGGTTTTGATTTAAAAGGAAAGAAAGTTCTGATTCTCGGAACAGGCGGTACAAGCAAAACCGCATATGCTGTCTGCAAGCATATGGGAGCATGGTTTTTAAGCAAGGTCAGCCGAAGTGCCAAAGATGGGGCAATCACATATGAGGAAGCTTATGAGAAACATTCGGATGCTTCTTATATAATCAATACAACGCCGAGCGGAATGTATCCCAATCTGGATTCAAAACCCATTGATTTAAAAAGATTCAAAAGCCTCGAAGGCGTTGCGGATGTAATCTACAATCCTTTAAGAACGAGACTTGTCGAAGAAGCGGATGCTCTCGGAATAAATTCATGCTCAGGACTTAAAATGCTCGTCTACCAGGCAGTGGCCGCATGTGAATTTTTCATCGGCAAAAGACCTGACGATAAAGTATCCGAAGATATTCTTAAAGGCCTGACAGACGAAATCGAAAACATTGTTTTAACAGGAATGCCCGGGAGCGGCAAAAGTACAATCGGGCAGCTGCTTTCAAAAGAACTAAACAAAGAATTTGTCGATACGGATGCATTGATAGTTGAAAAAGAAAAAAGAGAGATATCCGAAATTTTTGCAAAAGACGGCGAGCCATATTTCAGAGATGTTGAAGCAGAAGTTGTAAAAGAAGTTTCTCTTAAGAAGAACTGCATTATTTCAACGGGCGGCGGAGCAATCTTAAGAGAAGAGAATGTTAAGAATCTTTCAGCCAACGGAAGGATTTACTTCCTTGACAGAAAGCCGGAGGAATTGATTCCCACAGACGACAGACCTCTGGCAAACGAGAAATCAAAAATCATGAAGCTTTATGAGGAAAGACTTCCGATTTATAAATCAACATGTGATGAGATAATCAATGCCGAAGCCGGAATCGATGAAACACTGGAAGCAATGCTTCAAATAATAAACAAATAAACGGTTAAGGAGAATTCATGAAAACAATAAGAGTTATCAACGGACCGAATCTGAATATGCTTGGCGTAAGAGAACCGGATATATACGGCAAGACGGATTACAAAACGCTTTGCGAAATGATTGAGAACTACGCAAAAGCAATTGATGTAAACGTACAGATTATGCAGAGCAATCACGAAGGCGATCTGGTTGACTGGATTCAGGAGAGCTACAATATAATCGACGGAATCGTAATAAATCCCGGAGCATATACACACACCAGCGTGGCGATTCTCGATGCTGCAAAGGCAGTAGGAATCCCAATGGTTGAAGTGCATATTTCCGATGTCAGCGCAAGAGAAAAATTCAGACAGGTAAGTTATATAAGAGAAGCCTGCATTAAGACAATCTCCGGTCACGGAATTGACGGATATCTGGAAGCAATGGATATTCTGGTAAATCTTGATGAATCAAATAAGCAGTAGATGATGGTGTCAAAGATAGACTTTGGGAAAGCAATAAAAGAACAGTATGGAAATTAAGATAGAAAAATCACAGGCCAAAGGAACACTGAAAGCTCCCCCGTCAAAAAGCATGGCGCACAGATACATAATCTGCGCAGGACTTTCGAACAGCGTCAGCACAATTTCAAATGTGGATTATTCTGAAGACATCAAAGCCACGATTGACTGCATCAAAGCCCTCGGAGTTAAAGTCGAAACAAAGGATAGTTCCGTTGTAATTGATGGCAGTGAAAGCCTGATAAAAAAGTTAAGAGATAACAATGAAACACCATCAAAAGATATGTCCAATAAATCGGACATATCACAGATGGATTTTATGTGCCGTGAAAGCGGAAGCACAATGCGTTTTTTCATGGGAATCGCAATGACACTTCCTTATATATGCAATTTTTACGGAAGCGAAACCTTAAGAAACAGGCCGTTCGGTATTTACGAGAATATACTGAATCAAAAGAATGATTCCCACGGAAAAGAAACCGAACTTTCTAAAGAAGACGAATGCTTCTTTAAAAGAACGGATGCGTGTATATCGATTAAAGGCCCTCTTAAAGAAAATGATTTTGAAATCGCCGGCAATATAAGCAGCCAGTTTGTTACGGGACTTCTGCTTGCTCTTTCTCTCAAGAAAGAAGGCGGAAGCATAACTTTGATTCCTCCCGTAGAGAGCAGATCCTACATCAACATGACGATTCAGGCAATGAGAGAATTCGGAATAGCCGTTGACTGGGAGTGCGAGAACAAATTAAGGGTAGAAGCAGGTCAGGCATACACGGCCAAAGACATTGAAGTTGAAGGCGATTATTCGAATGCGGCTTTTTTGGATGCATTCAATTACATCGGAGGAGATGTAAAAGTCGAAGGACTGAATGCGGAGAGCTTACAGGGCGATAAGGTATACAAAGAATGCTTTGAAAGGTTAAAGAATGGAAAAGCAGCCGTTGATATAGCCGATTGTCCGGATCTCGGACCGGTACTCTTTGCGGTGGCGGCAGCAAACCACGGAGGAATATTCACATCCACGGCAAGACTTAAGATTAAAGAGAGCGACCGCGGAAGCGTAATGTGCGAAGAACTTTCCAAACTCGGAGTCAAAACACATATGGAAGAGAATTCCATTGAGATAGAGGGTAATTCCCTTAAGGCTCCGACCGAAACATTATGCGGGCACAACGACCACAGAATCGTAATGTCGCTTTCGATTCTTTTATCTCTTACCGGAGGAACAATAAACGAAGCCGAGGCGGTAAGAAAAAGCTATCCCGGATTTTTTGAAGATATTTCAAGTCTCGGAATTTCGGTTTCCGGGGGAAATTTTAGTCTGTAAGCAGACATAAAATAAATAAATGAATTTCGGATGTTTTAAAAGACATTCGGACTGCAGGAGTTTAATATGGAATGGATCAACAAACAAAACGTACTCATAGTCGGACTCGGACTTATGGGCGGAAGTTATGCGAGAGCGCTTAAGAGGATCGGCTGTCACGTGAGTGCGATCGACAGAAGCGAAGATACAATCAGGTTTGCGATCGAAAATGACGTGATCGATGAGGGAACATGCAAAAACGATGATGCCAAAGACTTCATCAAGAAAGCAGACTGCATCATTCTTGCTCTTTATCCTAATGCGGCAGTTGAGTGGATAAAGAACAATAAAGAATATATCAAAGACGGTATTCGGATCACCGATGTTACCGGCGTAAAAAGCTGCATCGTTTATGCTATACAGGATGCACTCGGTGATAAGGCAGAATTTATCGCGGCTCACCCGATGGCGGGAAAGGAGACCAGCGGTGTTGAATGTTCGGATGACAGGATCTTCAGAGATGCGAACTATATCGTGGTTCCCACTGATAAGAATACGGAAGAGGCAATCCTATGGTGCGAGAATCTCGGACAGATCTTGGGCTTTAACAAAGTCAGCATCTTAAGTCCCGAAGAGCATGACGAGATGATCGCGTATGTTTCACAGCTTACTCACTGCATTGCGGTATCGCTTATGACATGCAAGGACAACGAGCATCTTAAGGATTACACGGGAGATTCGTTCAGAGACCTTACGAGGATCGCAAGGATCAATGAGAACATGTGGACCGAACTTTTCCACATGAACAAAGAGCCTCTTTTAAAAGAAATGGATCTTTTCATTAACGAGATAACCAATCTTCGAAACTTAATTGCGGATGACGATTCCGAAGCCATCAAAGACAAGATGAGATTATCGACGGCAAGACGTTCAAAATTCAATTCAAAAAAATAAGTCGAAATAAAAGAAGCATTTAACAAGACGTACAAAGAACGGAAAGGAATAAAACTTTGCAAAATAGCAAAGTAAAAAGGAACCTATTATGAAAATGAACTTCATCAAGAAACTGGCACTTCCCGTGGAAGTAAAAGAAATGTGTCCTCTTACCGGAAAGATGGGAGATCTGGTTGATAAGAAAAAAGCAGAACTGGAATCCGTATTCGAAGGAAGAAGCGATAAGCTTATCCTTATCATCGGACCCTGCTCGGCAGACAGAGAGGACAGCGTAATAGATTATATCTCAAGACTCTGCCCCATTCAGGAAAAAGTTAAGGACAAGATCCTTATCGTACCGAGGATCTATACCAACAAACCCAGAACAACGGGCGAAGGATACAAGGGAATGCTGCATCAGCCCGATCCGAATGAGAAATCGGATCTTTTCAAGGGAATCATCGCAACCAGACATCTTCACATGCGTGCGATCGAAGAAACAGGATTTGCATGTGCGGATGAAATGCTCTATCCCGAGAACTATCAGTACCTTGACGACGTGCTTGCATATGTTGCGGTCGGTGCCCGTTCCGTTGAAGACCAGCAGCATCGTCTCGTAGCCAGCGGCATCGCGGCACCCGTAGGTATGAAGAATCCCACATCAGGTGATATCAGCGTAATGATGAACGGTATCCTTGCAGCTCAGCATTCTCACTCGTTCATTTACAGAGGATGGGAAGTTCATTCTGAGGGCAACCCCTATGCACATGCTATCTTAAGAGGTTATACAAACAAGCA
>CACZOG010000270.1 GCA_902782715.1 uncultured Lachnospiraceae bacterium
AGATTTACCACAACCTGAAGGTCCTACGAAGATAACGAATTCCTGATCTGCGATTTCAAGGTTGAAATCTTTTACAGCTTCAAATCCGTTAGGATAAACTTTGCAGATATTCTTTAAAGATAATCCTGCCATTAAATTTTCCTCCTACATTATGTTCTTATATTGTAAATTTTTATTAGGTTTTAACCCGTTGCAACTATTTTATAGGCAAAGACCTTAAAATACCATACCACATTTACACAAACTTTTAGCCTTTCCTTGTAAATATTGCCATTTGCCCTGTTAACGGGGGTTAATTTGTATGATTTTAGACATCAAATTTGTGCAAACTTTACACTATTGTGGATTTATACTTAATTTTAAGGTTTTTATACACATTAAGTGCGTTTTCGGCTTCTTTTTTGCTCTGTGAAAGTATTTCGTCAAAAGAGCCGCACAATATATCAACTATTTTACCGTTAAGTTTCCCTTTATTGACTTCTTCACGCAGGATCTCGATGATCTCATCCTTCTCGTAATTCTTTCGATAGCTTCTTTCATTGGTCAGAGCGGTCATCACGTCGGCAACCTGAAGAATGTTCTGCTCCCTGCTCATCTGGTTTTCCTTAAGTCCTTTCGGATATCCGGAACCGTCGAGTCTTTCGTGGTGCGCAACCGCTATAGCAACTACCTTGGGATCCATTCTGTTTAAAAGGATCTTCTCCTCCCTTTCGACATGCGTTCTCATAACGGTCGTTTCTTCTTTGGTGAGTTTTCTGGGAGCTTCGATGATCTTGGCCGGTACCGAAAGCATTCCGATATCGTGGATGAGGGTAGCATAGTAAAGCTTTTCGGCATTCTCGGGTTTCAGATCGAGTTTTGCCGCAAGCTGCCTTGCAATGCAGACACTCGAAACCGCATCGACAAGAGCCAGATCACTCCTTAAACCTATGCAGAACATAAGCGTCTGAATGAATTTGGTCTTGTCCTCGTTGGTATAGATCATGTATTCAAGAAGCTCATCGAGTTCTTTCTGATAAGACTCATCCGCAAGATGTGAAAATACATCGTACTTTGCAACAGCTTCATCCAAAAGATCGAGTGCACGCCCGGAATAAAAAGTGCCTTCCTGACGTCTGAACATTTTATGGTCGAAACCGTCCTGAAGCGCAAGATGATAAACCTCCGCCGCTTCCGCGATCGAAAGTATTTCCGTTTCAAAAGAATATTCAAAATTATCCTTGGGGATCTGTGTACATGGTACACGATGATATAAAAGCATCCTCGCCATTCCTTCAAGCGGGGTGATGTTTTTTAAGAAAAGAAATCCGTAGACCGAATGAGGCATGGGCTCTTTGAATTCGTAATTGAGTCTGTCACCCATTCTGTCGGTCTTATATGCGCCGATATCATGAAGAGTGGCGAGCATAAGAAAATCCGCCAGCTCATACTGTTCGTATCCGCCCTTGCATTCAAGCATTTTTACGACAAGATAACCTACTCTTGAACCATGGTCCATAGGTCTTCTGTCGATAAGTTTGAGAGTATCTCTCAAAAGAAGAAAGATATTTTTGCTGCTGATGTACTCCATCCGGTAACCCCTTTTTCGTTTATCCGAAATCCCATCTCATCGGAGTGATCCTCATACCCGAGTCCACATACTCTTCCCTTGTATCCTTAAACCCTATGGCATGATAAAACGGTACACCGTAGGGAGAAGCATTCACGGTGGCGAATTTCTCGCCGTTTTCGTTCATGTATTCCGCAGCCGTGTAAACTAAATCCCTTCCGATACCCATGCGCTGATGTTTGGCATCGACAAAAAGAAGGGATATGTGTCTCTTGGCTCTTACCGAGATCATACCGACTATCTCACCTTCGAGTTTGGCTACCCACAGTCTGTATTCTCCGATCAGAAACATCTTGTAGATACCGTTGTCGGAAATAAAGTCATAGAATTCCTTTACTCCGACATCGGTATAATCATCTGCGACAAATTTTTTAAAACTTCTCCACGCCAGGGCCATGGC
>CACZOG010000271.1 GCA_902782715.1 uncultured Lachnospiraceae bacterium
CAGACTGTCTAAGATTTCTTTTTCTCTTTGTGGACTTCTTTGTTAAGATATGGCTCTTATAAGCTTTAGCTCTTTTTAACTTACCTGTTCCTGTCAATTTGAATCGCTTTGCAGCCGATTTGGATGTCTTCATTTTAGGCATAACTAAAATCCTCCTTAGAAAATAATATTTTAACTGCTATTTCTTTTCAGCCAAAACCATAGCTATCGAACGGCCTTCAACCTTTGCTTCCTTTTCAAGGCTTGCAACATCTGAAAGTCCGTTTGCAAAATCTTCAAGTAACTTCTTCGCCGTGGGGATACCGTGAGCCATTTCCCTTCCTCTGAAACGAACCGTTACTTTAACTTTTTCGCCTTTAGTAAGGAACTTTCTTGCCGCATTCATCTTGGTATTGAAATCATTTGTATCAATATTGGGTGAGAAACGGATTTCCTTAACTTCGGTTACTTTCTGTTTTTTCTTGTTTTCTTTTTCTTTGCGAAGCTGCTCATATCTGAATTTACCGAAATCTTCGATTCTGCATACGGGCGGATTTGCATTGGGACTTATCATTATCAAATCAAGTCCTGCATCATCTGCTCTTCTCATTGCTTCCGCAGTAGGCATAACACCAAGCATTTCGCCTTCTTCGGAAATAACTCTAACCTCAGATTCTCTGATCTGGTCATTAATGATATAATCGTTATTCTTCATATTCCTCCATAAAGTTGATTATAAAAAATAAAATAGAGCGGACAGATATCCACTCTATATATTAATAACAAAAGTTTAATAACACTTTCAGATATTAACGCCGGAAACTCAATTGTCGCCGGGCGAGAGCGGATACTCTTCTTTGTTTTCGCAACATTAGTAATATAACGTATTTTGTCAATGAAGTCAATACGTAATTTTAATTTTTTATCGTATTTAAAGCGTTATTCCCAGTGCACCGACAAACGAGGCTATATTCAGAAGTAAATAATACAATATGAATAATCCGCCTCCGAGTACCCAGAAAAGGATCGCGCCCCAGTTAAATGCAGCACAGGCCTTGGTTCCTTTTTGTCCGAGCATCAGTGTCTTTCTGTAATTAAGAGCTTTCTTAAGGAATACGATAGCAAGTATGATTCCTACAAGAATAAGCAAAAGGTAGAATAAAGTTACAAGCGTAACAAGGATGATACCGGGAACAACTGTCGGATATTTTGAAAATATTCTGCCCATATTATCGGAATACATTCTGAAATATCTTGCCAGCTCATCCCACTCTTCAACATTTTCAAGTCTTTTATTTAAGAATTCGAAAGCAAATTCCATTTCCTCTGTTGCCTTCGCGGGAATCAGTTTTCTCGCAAACGGCATTATCAAAGCAGCATAAAGGTTATAACCCATATGAAGGAAGATCGTATAACGAAGTTTTCCCGTGGATGCATAAATGTATCCGAAAAGAACTCCGAGTCCTGTCGCATAAAAGAACTGTACGAAGTTTCCGTGGAAAATACCGAATGCCAGGGCTGATAAAAGAACCGAAGCGGCAAAACCGTATCTGCTCGTTGAATCGATAAATATCTTTCTGAAAATAAGCTCTTCCAAAATAGGTGCTACTATTCCGACGGTAATAACGCCGAAGAAAAGATAGATCCAGCTGTCATCGGCATAAAGCAGATTGTCGACAACATTAGTCGGTCCGGGGCCTGTCAGAAAAGCCAATGCCCTGATCAGTCTGCCGCAGATCCCGCCGGGAAGAATAAGCAGTACATTAACGATCGATCCGATCACGGAGCCTACGCCGCCGATTCCGAAACAGCACATAAATGCAACGAACCAGTAACCGAACTTCATATTCTTCTTCTCGGGAGCAGAGTGATTTTTCTTGGTAAGCAAGTATAACGCCAAAGCACCTGCAGCATCCGAAACGAGAAGTATGAGATACGAAAGAACAGACTCTACCGTATTGACCGTTCCGTTATCAACCAGACGCGCATATGTCTGGATAAAATCTCCGTGTAATCTTGTTCTTAAAGCCTCAAATACTCCGCTTAAGATCCACATGGGAAGAGAAAGAAGGATCTGTACTCCGTATATTACGACAATACAGATCACCAGTTTCCACATGAAATTGGCAAAGTATCTTTTCTTTTCAGCCTTAACTGCTTCTTCATTAAAAACAATATTGTTATTATCCATTTTTTTACCTGATATGATTAAGCATTTTTACCGCAGCATTTTTTGTATTTCTTGCCTGATCCGCAGGGACAGGGATCGTTGGGATAAACTCTCTCGTCTTTTCTTATTGTTGTGGAAGCCTTCTGCTCTTTGTAAAGAGCCTTCTTCTCGTCTTCCGTAAAATATTCGTTCCACTCTTCAAGGTTGTAAAGCCAGTCAGCGCCTGCCGCAACCATGTTCTTGTAAAGAAGTTCTTTATCATATTCGAGTGAGATCATTGTATCCTCATCCATCTCCTCAATGGGATTGGGAGTAACGAGTGAATCATTGATTCCGTCAAGAATACCTGCCATGTAGAAAGTATCTACGTCATACTTCTCACAGAGTTCTTTAACAGTACCTTTTACAGGTTCTTTCTCGGGAAGAAGTTTCTTGTAGAATTCTTTTTCCAATGCGAAATAAGTATTCCAGATAGGCTGAAGCTGAGACTTGTCAGCTCTCTCGTCATAAGCTTTTGAACGCCATGCATCAAGTAATTTCATAATAAATATCCATCCTTTATGTTTAGTGTTTTGTTTTTATTCTCTTTTACATTAAAGAAACGTCGCATTTCAGTATAAAACATTTCTTGTCAAAAGTGAAGTTATAATATATTCTTAAGTAGACATTAACGAATAAAGAATTATCATAATACGGAGTTTATATGCTAAAAAGAATCTTTGCAATAATCGCAATTGTATTAATACTCGGCTGGATAATCGTAACAGCCGTATGTGCTTTCGTTCCCTTCCCCGGAAAAGAGGCCGTATTCCCCATTCTCGTTGCGGGATGCATATTCCTTCCTCTTTTGCTCTGGCTTGCTCTTTGGATGATCAGTTTCCTTACCGGAAAGAAAAACATCGCATCATTCGAAACCAAAACAAATGATGAACTTTTTAACGAGGCACTTAAAGCTCAGGGTGTCAACACCGATACGCCTGCAGATGAAACAGATGATTCCAGATCCGAGGGCGACAAGTAACCCTTATTCCTTACGTTTGTAAATATGAAATGATCATGAAGCCGTGCGAATATTACATATATTCTCCGGCTTCTTTTTGAATTGAAGGAATGATCTCAAATACATTCTCGAAATTCATCATAAAGAATGCCATTAAAAGATCTACAAATATGATCTCCGTTCCGTAATGTCCCGCATCAATGATGTTAAGACCTCTTTCGTATGCATCAAGTCCCGCATGGTAAGTAATGTCTCCGGTGATAAGAAGATCGCATTTTTCTTTGATGCACTCTTCTATCATGTCTTTGCCTGAGCCCGTGCAGACGGCAACTTTCTCGATAACCGAATCAAGATTGCCGTATACTTTAACTATATCCAGCCTGAAAGCATTCTTTGTTCTTAAAACCGCATCTCTTAATGTTATGTCAACCTTGTTTCCATTATCATCCAGGAAATTTCCGATGCTTCCGATTCCGATTTCAGGATTATCTTGATTTATGTTAACTTCTATGGCTCTTTCTTTCTTAA
The DNA here is from genome assembly GCA_902782715.1 of uncultured Lachnospiraceae bacterium. Taxonomy (GTDB): domain Bacteria; phylum Bacillota; class Clostridia; order Lachnospirales; family Lachnospiraceae; genus UBA3766. The sequence continues at coordinate 3,678 of CACZOG010000271.1, forward strand.
TCTTTAAAAGGTCATTTGCCAGATCCGAAAGTCCGGTCGTATCCATATTGGTATGCATTGCAATGTAATTGATCTTATGGTTTGCAAGCTTAAGGATCCTTGCAGCGATAAAATCATCGGTATTTATCTGTTTTAAAGGAGCAAAGATCAAAGGATGATGTGAAATGATAAGATCAGCTTTCGCCTGGATCGCCTGATTAACTACTTCATCCGTAACATCAAGCGTGATAAGGATTCTTCTTACATCTGCGTCCATATCTCCTAAGAGCAGTCCGCAGTTATCCCACTCTTCTTTATATTCGAGTGGTGCTATCTGATCAAGTACACTGAGTATTTCTCTTACTTTCATATTGTTACCTCTGTTTTCTTTACACTCACAATTTTCACATGCTTTCTGTCACATTTCTCTAATATCGCATTACTGTTTTACGTACCTTTCGTATGCAGCATGCATGATAGAGAGTTCTTTCCCGATCGCTTCTTTTCTGTCCGAATTATCGGGCAGATAGTTTTGAATCGTTTCGTATTTATCGATCATAAAATCAAGGAACGCCTTGTAGACTTCTTCATCCATTCCGTCATAATGCGGGTATTTCAGATCAACACATTCTTCGACAGACAAACCGTCATATACAGCTTTCAGTTTGGCCGGGATCAGATCAAATCCGTTATTATCTGAACTCTCTTCTTCGGCCGCAGGATCTTCTCCATTCAGTTTGTTCACTTCTGATTCAATCTCTGCCTTTGATAGATCACGACAGCTTCTAACCTTCATGGCCGTATAATATTTACCGTCCTCGAAAATCAGATCTTCGAAAAAGATCTCATAACCGAACTTATTAAGGAAAAGTCTTACAAGTTCCAGATCGGACTGAAGCTGGAGATAAAATACATTCATCTTACGAAACAGTTCATCCGCTTCGAAAATGATCTTAATGCCCATGAGTCCGCCCATTCCGCAGATACATGCGGCATCGAAATCATAATCAGAAGGTTCGAGGGCATCAATATTATTTACTATGCTTAAAAGACCGTCTGAGAGAAGCGTTGATATTTTATCTTCAAGACAATAATCTTTTATATGGCCTTTCGCCCGTTCAAGCGGGCCTTCGTTTATATCCGTGCAAAGTGCTTTTTTTACCTTGCCGGAACTTACCAGATCAATGGAAACGAATCCGTGATCGCATCCGATATCCACCAAAAAAGCAGCGGGCTCAACCAAGTTTACAACTTTGCTTAGTCTTTTTGACAAATTGTACCTGTTCATGCCGCTGCCTTTCGTATTCTTTGTTGGAGGGTAAAACCCTTAATAAATCTTAGTCTTCGATGTAGTCTCTTAACTTTCCCGAACGTGATCTCTGACGAAGTTTTCTTAAAGCCTTAGCTTCGATCTGACGGATTCTTTCTCTTGTAACGTTAAACTCTTTACCAACTTCTTCAAGAGTTCTTGCCTTGCCGTCATCCATACCGAATCTTAAACGAAGAACTCTCTCTTCTCTTTCTGTAAGAGTTCCGAGAACCTCGTTCAACTGCTCCTTAAGAAGAGTCTGTGTTGCTGCTTCAACGGGAATGGGAACGTTCTCATCGGGAATGAAATCGCCGAGATGTGAATCTTCCTCTTCACCGATGGGAGTTTCGAGTGAAACGGGTTCCTGTGAGATCTTAAGGATCTCTCTTACTCTGGCAACATCCATTTTCATGAAGTCAGCGATCTCTTCGGGAGTCGGTTCACGACCATATTCCTGGAGTAACTGACGTGAAACTCTGATGAGTTTGTTGATGGTCTCAACCATGTGAACGGGAATTCTGATGGTTCTCGCCTGATCTGCGATGGCACGTGTGATCGCCTGTCTAATCCACCATGTTGCATATGTTGAGAATTTATAACCTTTACGGTAGTCGAACTTCTCTACAGCCTTGATAAGACCTAAGTTACCTTCCTGAATAAGATCAAGGAAAAGAAGTCCTCTTCCGACATATCTCTTTGCGATCGAAACTACAAGACGAAGGTTTGCTTCTGCAAGACGCTTCTTGGCATCTTCATCGCCCATTTCCATTCTCTTTGCAAGTTCGATCTCTTCTTCTGCGGAAAGAAGGGGAACTTTACCGATCTCTTTAAGATACATTCTAACAGGATCGTCGGTATCGATTCCGAGTTCGCCCGAAAGATCGATCTTGTCGATATCCATATCGATCTCAGCTTCGACTTCGCTTGCTTCATCCATCATGATACCGAGTTCGTCATCGGAAATGATATCATCATCGTCCATGGGTCTGAAAATATCGATGCCGTTGGAATCCATGAATTCCTGGAGCTTGTCGTATTCGTCCTCTCCCATGTTAACGCCTTCGAAGTGCTTGGATACTTCATCGGGATCGAGTATGTTTTTCTTTTTCTTAGCAAGTTTAAGGAGAGTTTTTAATCTCTCTTCAAAAAGTTCGTTAACTTTTACTTCTTCGACTTTTTCTTCAGCCGGATCTTCGATTTCTTCCTCCACTTCTATGATTTCTTCTTCAATGATTTCTTCGGTTTTTTTCTTTCTGCCCATTTCTTTCTCCTATTCGGGTAAGATTATTTTTAATTTTTTGATATCCATCAGTTCTTTTTTCTTCGTCATAAATACCGCCGGGTCGATTCCGCCTTCATCATTCTTTAAACTTTCGAAGGCATTGGATTTCAATCGGTACATTATGTCAACTATCGCCGCACTTCTTTCCTCTTTGCTCTCAAGGCCTTTTAAGAAGCACGTGAACATGTCGGATACTTTATTCTGGATCGTTTCGTCTTCGAAAAGATTTACCATTCGTGCGGGCGAAGCCGTACCGTTACGCAGATCTTCGAAGAACTTCTCCGCCACTTCCCTGTACGGGTCGTCCGGAAAATCATCGGGTGTGATATATTTCTCAATTGTCGGATATATCGAAGGATATTCCGCCAAATAGGTTAACATAAGTCTTTGCGGTTTTTCCCTCGATTCATCTTTTTCCTCATGAACGGTCTTTCGTTCGGGTGTAAAAGAATTAAATCTCGACAATTTCTTTGCTTCTTTGGAAACCATGGCTGTTAAAGCTTCGGTGCTTATTTCCATGTCCTTGGCGCAAGCCTTAATATAATTCGTTCTGGTTACTTCGTCTTTCATTTCAGCCAAAAGAGCCGCAACTTCTTCGTCGTAACGTGTATTCTCGTCAGGATCGGAAAGATCGTATTTCCTTCTGATAACATCTATTTCGAATATGAACGCATTTTTGGCTTCTTCAATTCTCTTTAAATACTCTTCTTTGCCAAGGTTCTTGATGAATTCATCGGGGTCCTTGTGAGGCTGCATGTTAATGACTTTACACGAAAGTCCGTTATCCCTGCATATCTTGGCCGCTCTTATTGCTGCCTGAACACCCGGTCCGTCTGAGTCATACGACAGATATACATCTTTTACATACCTTTTAATAAGAAGTGCCTGCTGTGGAGTAAAAGCCGTACCAAGCGAAGCAACTGCCATGTTAAAGCCTGCCTGATGAAGCGCTATTACATCCATATAGCCTTCGCAAAGGATAAAATATGTGCTTCTCGATGCTTTTGCAAGATCAAAAGCATAAAGATTTGTACTCTTATTAAAAATCTGAGTCTCCTGAGAGTTTAAGTATTTCGGCTCTCCGTCACCCATTACTCTTCCGCCGAATGCGATAACCTTTCCCGCCTGGTTCTTAATGGGAAACATTACCCTGTTCCAGAATTTGGCTCTCATTCCGCGTTTCTCATCATAAATGCCTATGCCTGCATCAATTATCTCCTTATCGGTAAATCCCTGGCTTTTAAGGTAATTTATACAGTCTTTGCCGTCGACATTCGCATATCCGAGGCCGAATTTCTTCATTGTCTCATCGGTAAGCTCTCTTTTACGGAAATATGCCATTCCGTTCTTTCCGCCCTCGCTTCGAAGGAGTGCATAGAAATATCTGGCAGCTTCCGTATTGCATTCTATCAGTCTCTGACGGTAGTTGTATTTCTCTTTGGAAAAATCGCTCGCATACGATTCGGGAAGTTTGATTCCGGCTCTTGCAGCGAGTGTTTCAACCGCTTCTTTGAAATCTTTTCCGTCATATTTCTGAAGAAAAGTAAATACGTTTCCGCCTTCGCCGCAGGCAAAACATTTAAAAAGCTGTTTCTGTCTGCTTACGGTAAGCGAAGGATTTGAGTCCGGGTGAAAAGGGCAGAGACAAACATAATTCGCGCCCTTTTTTGTAAGAGGTATATATTCGTTTATCACATCGACTATATCGTTATTCGATTGAATCTGATCTATCAGTTCCTGCGGATAATACATTTTTAACCTCAGCCGTACCAAACTTTAGGTATATAAATCTCTTCAAACTTAGCTATGGCAAATCTGTCGGTCATGGCGGCTATATGGTCACACACAACTCTCTCTTCGTGTTCGCCTTTTTCTATCAGTTTAATAAGTTCTTCCGGAAGCAGTTCCGTATGAACCAGATAATAATCGTAAAGATTGTTGATAAGAAGTTTGGCTCTGCCTTCTTCCTTCTTCGCAACCGGATTCTTGTACACTCTCTCGTACATGAATTCCCTTAATTTAACCATCATCTCTGCAACCGGTTCTGACATTATGATGTCGGGTTTGCCCAGCGAATTCGTAACTATATCATGGATAAATCTGTCAAGTCTTTCGCCGGTCGTCTCTCCGAGCACATCCCTTATTTCCTTCGGGAAATCGTTCTCGGTCAAAATACCTGCTCTTACCGCATCATCACAATCGTGATGGAAATATGCTATCTTATCGGAAAGTCTTACGATTTTTCCTTCAAGCGTGGAGGGCATGCAGGAAGTCTGGTGATTTAAAATACCGTCTCTTACTTCAAATGTAAGATTAAGTCCCTGACCGTCCTTCTCTAAAATATCTATCGTTCTTAAGCTCTGTTCGTTATGCTTAAATCCGAAAGGACAGATTTCATTTAATACTCTCTCTCCCGAATGTCCGAAAGGAGTGTGTCCGAGATCATGACCGAGCGCAATGGCTTCAACCAGATCTTCATTAAGACGAAGAGCTTTTGCTATAGTACGCGCATTCTGAGAAACTTCAAGAGTGTGCGTCATTCTCGTTCTGTAATGATCGCCTTCAGGTAAAAGAAAAACCTGCGTCTTATCCTTAAGACGTCTGAAAGACTTGCAATGCAGGATACGGTCCCTGTCTCTCTGAAAAACAGGTCTTATATCGCACTGTTCCTCATCACGTGCTCTGCCCTTCGAATTCATGCTAAGACATGCGTAAGGGCTTAAAATGTCTTTTTCTTCTTTTTCAATACGTTCTCTAATAGTCATATATGAAAAGCCTCTCCAAAGAGATTATTCTAAACAGAAGTTTAATTTCCTTTTTTTATATCGAAAAAAATTAAAAAATTTTTATGTTTTTTCCTTGTTTTTTCAGTTGACAATTCTTTTAACCTTTGTTAATATAGTTTAGTCGCTTAGACATGCGGGGATGCTGGAATTGGCAGACAGGCTAGACTAAGGATCTAGTGTTGGCAACGACGTGTGGGTTCAAGTCCCATTTCCC
>CACZOG010000272.1 GCA_902782715.1 uncultured Lachnospiraceae bacterium
CAGCCGCACAGATGATCCATGCATTGTTATGCGTGAAGATACCTGCGTTCTCTTTGTATCCGCCGGGATATGTGGAGATCTCGCCGTACTGAATGTAGTACTTTGTAAATGCAGGATTGTTAAGTACGAGGCCGTACTTTGTATTAAGTCTCTCGTCGATTGCTGCGAGCGTCTTAAGGTCAGCGCCCTGATCTTTTCCGACATCTGACATGATAGCGAATCCCTGAGGCTCGATGAAGATCTGACCTTCTTCGCATTCCTTGGATCCCATCTTCTCGCCGTTAGCATCGTATGCTCTTAAGAACCAGTCGCCGTCCCAAGCGGATTCCATGATGTTCTTCTTCATCTTGTCGATCTCTGCCTGAGCTTTGGCTGCTTCTTCGTCTTTGCCGAGATGCTTAAGAATCTCAACATAGTTAGGTCCCGAATATGTGAAGAGTGCTGCTACCATTACAGACTCAGCAACCTTGGAATAACCGCCTTCTGCAGCAAACTTGGGGTTGGTATATGTCTGGAATGATTCACCGGGTGTATCGGAGAAGCATGATAAGTTGATACAGTCGTTCCAGTCTGCACGCATTGCAAGAGGAAGTCCGTGAGGTCCTAAATTGTTAACAATGTGATAGAAGGAAACCTTAAGGTGCTCAAGCATTGTCTGTGCAACAGACATGTCGTTGTCGTAAGGAACCATTGTCTCAAGGATACCCCAGTCGCCTGTTTCCTTAATGTATGCGGAAACCGAAAGGATGAGCCATAAAGGATCGTCGGAGAAATCACCGCCGATGTCTGCGTTACCCTTCTTGGTAAGAGGCTGATACTGATGATAGCATCCACCGTCGGGGAACTGTGTTGAAGCGATATCAATGATACGCTCTTTAGCTCTTTCGGGAATCTGATGTACGAAACCGAGAACGTCCTGGTTGGAATCTCTGAATCCCATACCACGTCCGATACCTGACTCAAAGTAAGATGCGGAACGTGAAAGGTTGAATGTAACCATACACTGATACTGATTCCAGATGTTAACCATACGGTCAACCTTGTCATCAGGTGTGGATACATTTAAGATACCGAGAAGCTTATCCCAGTATGCCTTAAGTTCTTTCATGCCTGCTTCGAACTTTTCAGGCGTTGAGAACTTATCGATCATTGCTTTTGCTTTTACTTTGTTGATAGTCTTGCCGTCAGCTTCGAACTTCTCTGCCTGAGGCATCTCAACATAACCGAGAACAAATACAAGAGTCTTTGTCTCACCGGGCTTAAGTGTGATCTTCTTGTAATGAGAAGCAATGGGAGCCCAGCCGTCTGCGAAGGAGTTTGTTGCCTTTCCTGCAAGAACTGCTTCGGGATTGTTGAATCCGTTGTAAAGACCGATGAACGAATCTCTGTCCGTATCGTATCCGTCGATTGAATCATTAACGGAATAGAATGCGTAATGATTACGACGGTCTCTGTACTCTGTCTTGTGATAAATAACGGAACCGTCTACTTCAACACGTCCTGTTGAGAAGTTACGCTGGAAGTTGTTGGAATCATCCTGTGCATCCCAAAGGCACCATTCTGCGAATGAGAAAAGTGAGAATGATTTATCTGCAGATCCCTCGTTTGTAAGAACAACCTGCTGAACTTCTCCGTCATAATCCTGAGGTACGAAGAATGTTACATTAACTTTAAGGTCGTTCTTCTTACCTGTGATCTTGGTATATCCCATACCGTGGCGGCACTCATATGCATCAAGTTCCGTCTTAACGGGTGACCATCCGGGATTCCATACCGTTCCGTTATCATTGATGTAGAAATAACGTCCGCCCATATCGATGGGAACGTTATTGTAACGATAACGTGTAATTCTTCTGAGACGTGCATCTTTGTAGAAAGAATATCCGCCTGCCGTGTTCGAGATCAATGAAAAGAACCCTTGTGTTCCGAGGTAGTTGATCCAGGGATACGGAGTTCTGGGAGTTGTGATGACGTACTCTTTGTTGGCGTCATCGAAATAACCAAATTTCATACTGTAAACTCCTTCATATATTATAATTTCTAAGTCAGTCTGCTCGCAGACTACAAAGATAATTATACTATACAGATCCCCCCTTTTTCAAGGCAATAATACTGCTTTAAAACGGCTTAAAAGAGTCGTTTTATGGACAAAATATGCATTTTCTTGTTCATCCTCTTTTCTATATTCTTGAATATTTGCATTTTTTCTATATAATTAGAAATTGAGTTTGCTATAAACAGAATTTATTACTGACGAAAAGAATTATTTATAGCAGCGATGAAAGGAAAAATAAAAATGTACTATTCAAATGTGATCGATCTGATCGGAAACACTCCTCTTCTTTCTTTTAAAGAAAGTCTCGGATATGAAATATATGCAAAGGCCGAGTTCCTAAATCCCGGCGGAAGCATTAAAGACCGTATTGCCAAGAACATGATCGAAGCAGCGGAAAAAGACGGAAGATTAAAACCCGGCATGACGATCGTTGAGCCCACAAGCGGTAACACCGGTATCGGACTTGCCCTCTGCGGAATAAGAAAAGGCTACAAAGTTATCATCGTAATGCCCGAGAACATGTCTGAAGAACGTAAGAAGATCATTAAAGCACTCGGTGCAGAACTGGTACTCACTCCTCAGGATCTAAGTGTTGACGGAGCCGTTCAGGAAGCAACAAGAATTGCTTCAAGTTCGGACGAATATTTCGTTCCCCAGCAGTTCCAGAATCCCGCAAATCCCGAGATTCACTATAAAACAACGGCTGTTGAACTCTGCGAACAGTTAGG
>CACZOG010000273.1 GCA_902782715.1 uncultured Lachnospiraceae bacterium
CATCCGCTCTCACCAAGCAATCCGACTATGCTGCCCGAATTAACGTACAGATTAATATTCTTTACGCCCTTATCGGACTTAGGATACATATATGTAACATTTTTTAATTCACAAACTTTTTCAGACATAGATCAGATCAGAATATCAACTGCCTCGTATAATCATTCTTGGGGTTCTCGAAGATCTCCTTAACGCTTCCTTCTTCGACAACCAGCCCATCCTTCATAACCACTACCTTATCGCATAAAGCCTTAATTACAGATAAATCATGCGAGATAAAAAGGATCGAAGTTCCCGTCTCGCGGTTTAATTCTTTTAACACATCGATTATCTTCTTTTGAACCGTTACATCCAGAGCGGTCGTCGGCTCATCGCATATCAACAGTTTAGGTTTTAATACCAAAGCTGCGGCAATCATCGCCCTTTGTCTCTGACCACCGGAAATCTGATGAGGATAAGAATCATAGATTCGCTCTGCATCCTCAAGACCTACACTCTTCATAAGTTCCAATGCACGTGCCTTCATATCCTCTTTGGAAAGCCCCAGAGACTTCTTTCTTATACGCATGGCCTCTTCAACCTGAGGACCTACTTTAAGCACGGGATTCATCGAATTAAGGGGGTCCTGAAACACGAAACCTATTTCATTACCCTGAATGGCTCTTATCTCCTTACGCGACGAATTAAGAAGATCCACGCCGTCAAGATCAATGCTTCCGGACTTTGTCAGATCTTTACGGTTTAAAAGACCTGCAATGGCCATGGCGGTCATACTTTTGCCCGAGCCCGATTCTCCGACGATACCGAGGATCTCTCCGTCATTTATCGTAAAATCAACATCTTTTACGGCAACTTCGGGCAATTCATGGTCGAAAAATTCAATTTTTAAATCTTTTACTGTAAGCATGATGGAATGATTCTCCGCTTGAAATTAACCCGATTCCCAGTAGCAGCAAGATAAGCATTACCGCAGGGAATGATACCATATAAAAAGCACTTCTTATATATCCGCCGGCATCGGATAAAAGGGTTCCCAGAGATGCCAGAGGAGGCTGTACGCCTATACCGAGGAAGCTTAAACCCGCCTCAGCCAGAATACAGTTGTTAAAAGCAATAAACACACAGTTAACGAATGTCTCCATTACGTTCGGTAAGATATGCACGAAAAGGATCCTGGCCGTAGAGATATTCAAAAGCTTCGCCATTTTGACATATTCAAGTTCTCTCTGCTTCCTGAATTCGGAACGCATCATCTTCGAAAATGAAGGAATGATCGCTATACCGAGAGCCAGTGTGACCTGAACCATGCCTGAGCCGAACAAAGACACAAAAACAAGCGCCAGCAGTAAGGACGGAATGGCAAACAAAACATCGATTATACTCATTAAAATATCATCGATTATCCCGCCGAAATAACCGCAAAGCGCTCCTATTACGGTACCGAAGAAGGTACCTATGCATACACTGAAAAATGAAACGGCTATTGATATTCCCATACCCGTCTGGGTTCTTTTGAGAATATCCCTTCCGAATTCGTCGCACCCGAAAGGATGTAACAAGGACGGGCCTTTCAGAATCAGTTCTTTATTCATGGTGTCAAAAGAATTACGGTTTAAGAAACCTGCGAGAATAAAAATGATCATTAGCGAAACGATCGCTATTCCCGTTATCTTTTGAGCATTTAATTTATATTTATTCATAATTCATTATTGCTTTGGCAAGATTCTTGGTTCCTCTTCCCAGATTGAGTTCGGCAATATTCGCTTTTAATTTCTTTCTGGTATCTTCATATGCAAGCGAGGTTACACCGTTTACCAGATCGCCGTAGAACTTGTTTGACTTGCTGACGTAATCGCCTCCGTAAACCATAAGGTCACGCTGCGTTAAGGAAGCAAGAAGCATATTCTGGGAATAATCGCTTAAGAAAACACATGAAGGGATCGAATAAGAAAGCAGATCATAGCATATTGAATCCGCACTCGTTACAGCGATATCGCACATCTTAAGCAATTTGGACATATTTGAAACGTCCTGCTCTATTATTATCTGAGAAGATGAATTACTCATCTTATAAAGTATGTCTCTGGTAGCTGAATTCTTCGACGTCATAACACGAAGTCTGACGCTGTCGTCGATACAGTCAAGGAGTGAATCGACAATACCCGGAGCAAGTTCATGCGTATCATTCTCTCCGGTATATACAAAAATGGAATTGATGTCGGGTTTTGAAACAGTTGAACCTATAACGGCGGTCTCGTCTCCGAAAGGAGCATAATCTATTCCGAGAAGCAATTGTGTGGTTCCTGTATATTTCGTCAGATAATCGAGTCTGTCGACATAGAGATTGTAATTGACCAGACAGTCGACATCATATACATCATAGAGATAATCTTCTATCAGAACGACTTTGCATACTTCCTTTAGGGATTTGAAAGCCGCATCGGACACATCGTAGGAATCCACAACGCAGACACCTGCTTTAGTTTCGGTAACAATATCTTTCAGGAAACTGATGGCCTTCTCACTGCCTAATTTCATCGAAGGCACAGTCTTATATTCCATGAAATTGTTTTCCAATATGGAAACATCCGAATCTTCTCTTGTTACAAAAAGCGCATTGCCCCCCAGCAATTTTACGGCTTTTGCAATTGCGATACATCTTTTCATATGACCTTTGCCGATCATAGAATTAGCATCAACCCTGAAAATAACCATATTTACACCCCAAAAATTATCAGATTCTTACCCTCGGATCCAAAATCGCATGTATCACATCCGTGATAAAACTAATAACCATTATAAACAAAGCTATCATCAAAACTTCCGCTTCTACCACGGGAAAATCCCTGGTGGAAATGGAACTTATAAGCATCTGTCCCAAACCGGGTATCGAAAATACCTGCTCGATCACAATTCCGGAACATATCATGTCCGCGGCTATCATTCCGATAAAAGTAATTGTCGGCATTACCGCGTTCTTTAAAACATGTCTGTATAAAAGACCTGTCGTGTTATTTCCTCTCGCATATGCGGTCAGGGAATAATCCTTATCCGCTTCCTCGAGGATATTACCCCTTAAAAGCCTGATGCACATCGCTATTTTGGGAATCGCGAGCGCAACCGCAGGGAAAATCAGAAAATATAAGAAACCTCCGAAATCAGCTTTATACGATACATATCCGCCGGGCCTGAAAAGTTTGAATACCATTCCGAAGAGAAATGTTATCAAAAGACCTAAAACGAAGGAAGGTATCGACATAGCCGTCTGATTAAGCGGGATCATTATCTTATCAATCAATCCGCCAGTATGTTTTGCAACATATACGCCGAGCGGAAATGATACAACCACAACGATCATAAGTGACATGACCGATAAAAACAGGTTGATCACCATCTTTTCTTTTAAAAGATTCGATACGCTTATTCCGTATGTATACGATACACCGAAATCAAGTGTAAATACGGATGTTACAAACTGGAAGTATCTTAATATAAAAGGCTTATCCAGCCCCCATTTAACACGAAGAGCTTCTACCGCTTCCGGTGTTGCTCTGGTGCCCAGCTTGTCCACTGCAGGGTCACCGGGCACCAGTTCAAATATCAGAAATATAACAAAACTCGTAATAAGCAGGGTAATAATCAATAGTATTAACTTTTTGATTATATATTTGCCCATTAACTATTTTACCGCCTTAATCTTTGTTAAATCCATTACATACAAAGGATAGAAAGTATATCCCTCAAATGCTTTGTTTAAAGCTACAAAATCAGGTAAATCCTGAATGTACACATTAGCGGCATCAGAATTAAGTATCGATGCGCATTTCTTGTAATTTGCTGTTGCATCTTCATCAGTGAAACTGTCGACTGCAGCCTTGTATGCCTCATCGTAACTTAAATTGCTGTAATTGGTGAAGTTATCGGATGCATCTGAAGTAAATCTTGATAAAAGAGCATTTGCGCTTAAGTTTGCAGCATCTACACCGATAACGGTACTTTCATATTTTCTTCCGAGATATACGTCTGAGATCCATGTATCCCAGTCAACTTTCTGAATCTCTGCATTGATACCGATCTGTGCAAGTTCATTCTTGAGTACCTGTGCGGTATCAACATGCTGATCGTAGTTTGAAGGAACTGTAATGGTCATGTTAAATCCGTCGGGATAAGCACTTTGGGCCATGCATTCCTTTGCAGCTTCAAGATCGTAATCATAAACGCTTGATAATGTTTCGTCGTAGTACTTTCCGAAGTTAGGATAAATGCTTGTACCGATCTTGGTACCGTATCCGTCGGATACGAAGTCCATAACTTCTTCGGAACTAACTACATAGTTCATTGCCTTTCTTACATAGATGTCTTTAAAAGGCTCAAAATCATGATTAAGATACAAAGCCTGAACAAGGTTCATTGTACCTTCGTAGATCTTAAAGTCTGAATTTGCAAGCTCGTTTTTCTGACCTTTTGTAAGATGGATACACATATCAAGTGTTCCGCCTTCAAGTTCCATAGCGATCGTATCGGGATTCGTACAGATCTTGAAAGTTACGTTTTTGATATTTCCACCCTCTCCCCAGTAATCGTCGAATTTCTCGAATACAACGTTCTGAAGAGGTGTTCTCGAAACATATTTATAAGGTCCCGTTCCGATGCATACATTGTCGGGATCTGCATTGTTCTTGGGTATGATCGCAGCTTCAACGCTGGCAAGATACGAAAGAAATGCGGAATCCGGCTTTTCGAGTTTGATCTCGATAGTATCATTCGAAACAACATTAACTTCGGTTATATTTGAAAATGCCGAACTAACGGGTTCCGATCCGCTGCGTCCGGCAAATTTGTTGATTGAATATTCCAAGTCTTCAATCGTAACCGCTTTGCCGTCGTGGAATTTAATTCCGTCTCTTAACTTAAACGTGTAACTTAATTTGTCCTCTGACACTTCTACGCTTTGGGCTACTGCAGGCACGATGTTTCCGTCGCTATCGGGTTTTACCAATCCCTCAAATACATTGAAAAAGATTTCCTTGGTTCCTGCCGCCACCATCTTGTGGGGGTCAAGACTCTCATCAATGTCCTGAGCGATACCGATAGTTATAGAATCGGTGTTCTTTGCCTTATCGTCTGTGCAAGCACACAGTACAGTAGTCAAAGCGAGTAATGAAAAGAGAACGAGAGTTCTTAACTTTTTCATAACTCTACCCTTTCTATAAAAAAATATTTTATTTACAAAAGGGACCGTAAATAACGGTCCCGCTTTGTACTAATTGAGCATCTTTTTTAATTCATCCATGAATGTATTTACATCTTTGAATTCTCTGTATACAGATGCAAAACGAACATATGCAACGGGATCCAAATCCTTGAGTTTATCCATGATCAACTCGCCAATTGTATCCGAACCGACTTCCTTATCTTCATTGCAGAATATTTCGGTTTCTATCTCATCCACAAGGTCTCTTATCTGAGCTGCAGATACAGGTCTCTTGTGACATGCTCTTAAAATACCGTCCTCAATCTTCTTACGATTGTAGGCTTCTCTGTTATTGTCTTTCTTTCTGACAATAAGGGGAATCGTTTCTATCTGCTCATATGTCGTAAATCTTTTCTGACATTCGTCGCAAACTCTTCTTCGTCTGATTGAATTCTTGTCTTCCACAGGTCTGGAGTCTATAACTCTCGTATTCTCATGGTTGCAGAACGGACATCTCATAATTTATACCTATTCCTCTCTGTTTGTTTTCTTTACAAAAGTGGGAACCGTAATCTTGCTTGATTCATTGCTTCTTACAATGCTTGCTTCATTTCTTACGGGTTTTCTAACCGTTGATGTAGCAGGAATGCTTGATCTCTGAATCGTAGGTCTTACTCTGCCGGGTTCATAGGAAGACGTCTGAGTCGGTGTCTGAAGAACAGGTCTTCTCAACATTGTATCTTCTGCATGAAGTCCTGTGGCAATTACAGTAACCGTACATGAATCCGATCCGTTTTCCTCTGATAAGAAGCCGCCGAATACATTAGCCTGTGAACCGCATTTCTCGAGGAGTCTCTTGCCGACACCTGTGAAATCTTTAAATTTAACTTTACCCTGAACATAGTATACAACATCGGAAGCTCCGACAATGTCTGTTTCAAGGATCTGATTCTCAATTGCGAGATTGCAGGCATCGATACCCTTGTTATCGCCTGATGCCTGTCCGATACCGATGTAGATGTCACCCTTATCGGTCATCGCTTTCTTAAGGTCTGCAAAGTCGAGGTTGAAATCACCCTGTCTGTTGATGATATCGGTAATACCGGAAAGTGAATGCTCAAGGATCTCATCGGCTTTCTTCATAGCCATCTTTGCATCCATATCATCGTCAGCAACTTTGAATATATTGTCATTCTTGATAATGATAATCGAATCTACTACTTCACGAAGTTTAGCGATACCTTCTTCTGCGTATCTTTCACGTACCGCACCTTCGAACGAGAAAGGTTTTGTAACAATGCCGACTGTAAGGATTCCCAATTCCTTAGCAATCTGTGCAACGATGGGAGCTGCGCCTGTACCTGTTCCGCCGCCCATACCGCATGTAACGAATACCATGTCGGCACCTGTCAGTGCAGCTTCAAGTTCGTCTACGCTTTCCTTAGCGGCGCCTTCGCCGATTGAGGGATCTCCGCCTGCGCCCAAACCTTTTGTAAGTCTTTCACCTATACCGATCAATTTGGGTGCCTTGCAGCATGCCAAATCCTGTTTGTCTGTATTAATACCAATAAATTCAACACCCTGAACGTTGTCGTCGATCATTCTGTTGATAGCGTTGTTTCCCGCTCCGCCGACACCGACTACAATAATACGTGCAACTACATTAAATTCGTTTGGTTTAATCTCAATCGACATAACCTGGGACATTTTCAATTCCTCCTCGTATAAACACACATATATTGATATTTTACAATTATTACCACAAAATAGCAATGTTTTTTATGAATTTTATTCAACATCTTCGTTAAAGA
Source organism: uncultured Lachnospiraceae bacterium (assembly GCA_902782715.1). Classification (GTDB taxonomy): domain Bacteria; phylum Bacillota; class Clostridia; order Lachnospirales; family Lachnospiraceae; genus UBA3766. The sequence goes on from CACZOG010000273.1 coordinate 7,006, forward strand.
CATAATTGGAATTTTCATCCGAAAACTTTTCCATATGGAGTATTCCTTTTTTGCCTTCAAGATTAGGTAAAATCAGCACAAGCTGAGTGAATTTTTCATCAAGATGATCCGCTGCACCGAGTCCCACTCTCGCATCATCAAAAAACAGTGTTACATTCCTGTTTTCGTCGAAATAAATGATATCCGCGCGAAGTGAATGTTTGTTAAGAAGTTTGGTGATATTTAAGATCAGATTGAAGATATCTTTATCCTCAACCGGAAGCGGTTCATAAAGCACAAAATGATCGAAATCAAGACCTGTTACGACAGGTATGTTTGCAGTCTTGACTTTTGACACTTCAACAACCGTTCCTTCATTGTCGAAATACATGTAATTGCCGATGTTTGAAACACATCCCGCAAGGTATTTTTCATACACATGGATCTTAACCGTGTTTCTGTCGATAATCTCGACATCCATCTGCTCCACAAAGGGTATGTCTTTGATCGATTTGTTGTTGTATTTTAAGAACACAAAGATCGTGTTTCTCGGCAGCTTATCGCTTAAAACGTAGTTCGTTATCTCTTCTGCAGTGTAGTGAGCCGAGCCCTCTACCGTAACGGATTTTATCTTGAATCCTTCCCAGAAAAGAAGCACGATGATCCCGATGAACATGACTATGATAAAAGGCACAATGAATTTCGTAACATTGTATTTGAAAACCATATCCGTGTTCTTAAAAAGCTTGATATTCGGTTTTTTCAGTTTTCTTTTCTTTGCCATTATCTTCTCTCTATGAATTTACCGATATTGAGTACCAGTCCTATTTCAATGTACATGAAAACTATCGAGCTTCCGCCGGCCGAGATCAAAGGAAGAGGAAGTCCGGTATTCGGGAAAAGTCTGGTAACGACGCAGACATTGATTATTACCTGCAGTGCTATATGCGCCAGCACCCCGACGACGATCATTCTGTCCAACAGATCGTCCGTATTCATCGCTATCATATACATTCTAGCCAGTAAGACCAAATAAAGCAGAATTACGCTCACTCCGCCCACGAGGCCTAATTCTTCACAGATAAGTGCGAAGATCATATCGTTCTGCGCTTCGGGAAGTTTCTTGATCTTCTGCATACTGTTTCCGATGCCTTCACCGAAATATCCGCCTGAACCGATCGCATACATTGCCTGGTTTGTCTGGTCTGCAGATGCGGGATAGTCTTCGGGATAAAGCCACGCCATGATTCTTTTAGCCTGGTAAGGATGGATATCCTGCTCTTCTTTGCCGTGATTTATCGAAACTATTACGATCAACGCTATAAATGCCGCCAGAAGCAGAATGGCCGCAATAGTGATCGTATTCTTAATATTCGGACTCGCAACAATGATCATTGCGTAAATGATCAGGAATACAACTATAGCCGAAGAAAGGTCTGACGAAAATTCAAATATCATGTAAGTGGGCACTACCGCTACAGCAAGGAATAACAGAATCCCTCTCTTCTTTTCAAGGGACATTCCCGCATTGTAGATCGCAAGTGCAAAAGCGATGATCAGTAAAAGTTTTGCGATCTCCGAAGGCTGGAAACTAATGTTCAGTCCGGGGATGTTGATCCACCTGTAAGCGCCGTTCGCCTTGATAAGAAAGCCTTTTCCGACAATAGCGGACTTGGCATCTTCTCCGCCTGATTCGCCTCCGATGCTCTTCATGATCTGAATGAATACGAAGAACGAACATGAAACAATGTAATAAATAAAAGGGTTTGTAAGTATCGAATATAATAAAGGGCTGCTTTCTTTAAGACTCTTAACATTAAAACCTGCAACAAAAAACATTATCACAAGTCCGACAATGGTAAAAAAGATGGATTTAAGCAGCGTTCTGTCACTGAAATTAACTTTAATGATATTAAGAAAAGTCTTGGTTTCGCTGGATTCGAAAGCAAGAGCCGAATAAACGAAAATAAGGCAGAGGATAGAAAGAAAAATAGAGATAAAGACGATCGAGAGGTCTATATCTTTGAATGAAAACGCTTTTATTTTTTCCTTTTTGGCTGCCGCCTTAACTTTTTCTCTCATATGTAACTCCGAAACTAAACATAGAGTGCGATAACGCCTATTGCACAAAGGATCGCAGTGGCGATCGTAAAGATCGAAACGACCTTGGTCTCTTTCCATCCGCTCTTTTCGAAATGATGATGAATGGGAGCCATTTTAAAAATTCTTTTGCCGTGTGTCAGCTTAAAATAGCTTACCTGAAGCATAACCGAACCGACCTCGGCAACATACACGAATGCGATTATAAGAAGGAATACGGGAACTTTTAACTCTATCGCGCAGAGTGCGACAAATCCGCCTATTGCAAGCGAACCCGTATCTCCCATGAATACTTTAGCGGGATGGCAGTTGAATACAAGGAATCCAAGGAGTGCGCCCATCATAATGATGATCGGGTAAATGAGTCCGCTGTTTTCCTTAAATGCAACAAGAAGAAGGAAACCGAGTATAACAAGCGTAACCTTGCTTAAAAGTCCGTCAAGTCCGTCTGTAAAGTTAGCACCGTTATCGGTACCTATGATAACAAGAAAATCAAACGGAATAACAAGCCATCCGAGGTTGAATTCCATACCGTACGCAAAAGGGATCTTTATTGCGAGCGATATGTCCGAAAACCAGTACATATATGCAATGACAAGTCCGGTAAAAAGTATCTGAAGCCCCATCTTCTGCCATGCTTTAAGGCCTCCGGAACTTTTCTTTTTAACCTTGATAAAATCATCAAGAAATCCAACAATTCCGAATAATAAAGTCATGGCGCAGGGAGCGATCGCTTCTTCGTATTTACCGATGATGAAAGCTGCGGGAATACAGAATGCAACAATGATCATTATTCCGCCCATAGTCGGAGTACCGTTCTTTACAAGGTGCGATTCGGGTCCTTCCTGTCTTATAGTCTGGCCGAATTTAAGTCTCCTCAAAAGCGGTATAAAAGCAGGCGCGCTTACGATCATGATCGCAAAAGCCGCCATAAAAAGAACAAACATTTTTAAACCTGTGGTCATCATTCTATTATCTCTCCCGTGATCTCATCGGCAATGTCTTCGCCGGTGCTTTCTTCATCTTCTTTTACGACGATGTTTGATGTATAAATACCTTTCTCGTTAAGTTCCTCAACTTCGCTTTCCGTCAAAGCCTCGGTCATTGGAATGTTAAGATAAGGCAGTACTTCCGTATAAATATCTCTTGTAAGCTGACAGGACTGGTTAACTGCACCCGCCGACTGGTCGATGATGTTAGGTCTGTCGATTACGACATACATAACTATCTGAGGATCGTCTGCAGGAGCAAAACTCATAAATGATACGACATACTGTCCGGGCAGATATCCGCCGACACCCGAGATCTGTGCAGTACCTGTTTTACCGCCGATCCTGTAACCTGCGGGACGTGATTTCTTACCTGTACCTTCCTGCTCTTCAACAACACCGATGCAGTACTCTTTTAATGTTTTGGATGTTGTCTCCGAAACCGTCTGCTTTAATATCTTGGGTTCCACATTCTTAACAACGCATCCGTTGCTGTCAACGATCTTGCCTACAACATGGGGTTCATAATAATTTCCGCCGTTTATGAGCGAATTAAAACCGCTTATCATCTGTATCATTGTTGCATTGAAACCCTGACCGAATGAAGCTGTCGCAAGCTCGGTTGTATTAAGCGTTCTCTCGTTAAATACAAGGCCTTC
>CACZOG010000274.1 GCA_902782715.1 uncultured Lachnospiraceae bacterium
GAAAAACCCGTCGGCGTTATCGCACAGTTCGGCGGACAGACTCCTCTTAACCTTGCAGATTCGCTTCAGGCTAACGGAGTTAAGATCCTCGGTACACCGCCCGAAGTTATCGATATGGCAGAAGACAGAGATCTCTTCCGTGCAATGATGAAGAAACTTGACATTCCCATGCCCGAAGCAGGAATGGCAGTAACCGTTGACGAAGCAGTTGAGATCGCTGAGAAGATCGGTTATCCCGTTATGGTTCGTCCTTCCTTCGTATTAGGCGGCCGCGGAATGGAAGTTGTATACGACAAAGACAGCTTAAGAGAATATATGGCTGCGGCTGTAGGCGTAACACCCGACAGACCCATCCTTATCGACAGATTCTTAAAGAATGCAATGGAATGTGAAGCAGATGCGATTTCAGACGGCGAGCATGCATTTGTTCCCGCTGTTATGGAGCATATCGAACTTGCAGGTATTCACTCAGGTGACTCCGCTTGTATCCTTCCTTCAATGCATATTTCTCCCGAGAATCTTGCAACCATTAAAGAATACACCAAGAAGATCGCAGTTGAGATGAACGTAAGAGGTCTTATGAACATGCAGTATGCGATCGAAGACGGTGTTGTATATGTTATCGAAGCTAACCCCAGAGCTTCCAGAACCGTTCCTTTGGTATCCAAAGTCTGCGGTATCCAGATGGTTAAGTTAGCTACAGAGATCATTACTTCCGAATTTACAGGAAAGGCTTCACCCGTACCCGCGCTTAAGGAAAGTCATTATGACTACTACGGCGTAAAAGAAGCGGTATTCCCGTTCAACATGTTCCAGGAGGTTGACCCCTTACTCGGACCTGAAATGAGATCTACCGGTGAAGTTCTCGGTATCGCTCCCGACTTCGGCGAAGCATACTACAAGGCTCAGGAAGCAACCAAGAATCCTCTTCCTTTGGAAGGCACGGTTCTTATCTCTGTTAACAAGAACGATAAGAAGGAACTTCCCGAAGTTGCAAAAGCATTCCATGAATGTGGATTTAAGATCCTTGCAACAGGAACAACCTATGACCTGATCGTATCTCTCGGAATTCCCGCAGAGAAGATCAAGAAGATGCAGGAAGGCAGACCCAACATCGTTGATGCCATTACCAACAAAGAGATTCAGCTTATCATTAATACGCCTGCAGGCAAGGATAAGATCTTTGATGATTCCTACATCAGAAAGAATGCCATCAAACACAGAATTCCTTACATTACGACCATGGCTGCCGCAAAGGCATCCGCTGCCGGAATCAAGGCATTAAAAGAGCAGGGTCAGATCGGTGTTAAGAGTCTTCAGGACATTCACAAAGGCATCAGCTACAGTTAGAATGTAATATGTAAGTGTTGCATTTTCCGCTGAAATTTTTTAAAATATTATTCGTAGGGGTTATAATACCGGGGAGGACTGGATATGATTTACACATACGAATTATCTGTGCAGGTAAAAAAATTTCTTGCGGGCAATATCGAAGCTTTTGAAAAGATCTTCGTTATGACCGCTGATGATGTCTATTTTCACGTTTCAATGGTTATCAGAGATCCCGCTGAAGCCGAGAGAATGGTAATAAAGATTTATAAAGATCTTTATATGCAGATAGGCAGACTTGATAAAGTGGAAAATGTTATAGCATGGTATAACGAGATAGTGTACCATGAATTGGACAACTGGCTCGGAAAGAATTACATGGAAATGCTTGTTACCGAAGGAAAGGGCAAGTATGACAATGCGAGAGTCAATAACGATGTTTTGTACGGCGAGAAATTGTACAATGAATCAGAGACGGCTTTGATCGCAGTTGATTATCTTTATGAACTCAATCCGATTCACTCGCTTACAAGTTTAGCATATTTCTTTGACAAACTGGCCGTAGACGAGATTGCCAATCTGTTACAGGTGGATGATGAAAGAATCAACAAGAGAGTTAAATACATTACTCTTACCATAGAGGACTTCTGCAAACAGTATGCGAAGAGCCACGAAGTAAGAATCGCAAATGTGGATGCTCACATGATTCTCCTGGCATATGTTCAGCTTTTCAAATCGGTTGAACTTCCTCATCCCAATAAAGTTTACCAGAAGATTATAGAGGCTTTACAGTAATGTATAAATACCTGCTGTTTGATCTGGACGGTACATTGACGGATTCTCAAGAAGGCATAACTAAGTCAGTTAGTTATGCCTTAATTAATTTGGGAGCCGATGACCTTCCTCACGATACACTTTTAAGATTTATAGGACCTCCTCTTAAAGATTCATTTCCGCGATATTGCGGATTTGACGATAAGATGACCGAAAAAGCGATTGCTCTTTACCGTGAACGATATTCGAAGGTCGGCAAATTTGAAAACCGTCCTTATGAAGGAATACCCGAACTTTTAAAAGAACTTAAGGATGCGGGAAAGGTGCTTTTTATAGCATCGAGCAAGCCGACCGGTTTTGTAGAGGAAATCCTCGAAAAATTTAATATAAAAGATTACTTTGATTATATCTGTGCCGCCGACATGTCAGGCAAAAAATGCGAGAAAGAAGACGTTATAAAAGAAGCGCTTGATATCTTAACTGACGGTTTTAAGGGTGATGAAGGTTTTAAAAAAGATGTTGTAATGATTGGCGATACGCATTACGATATAGACGGTGCCAATTATTTTAAACTTGATTCGATAGGCGTCAATTACGGATTCGCACAGGATAAAAATGAATTAGAAGAAGCCGGAGCGACTTATGTGGTCAATACGGTTGAAGAGTTAAGAACATTATTGCTTAAGACTTTAGGTTAATGGCATTATGCAAATAAAGGAGTAAAAAATGGAAATATTTGAAGAATTGCAGGCAAGAGGACTTCTTGCACAGCTTACCGACGAAAAAGAAATCAGAGAACTTGTAAACAACGGTAAAGCTGTATTCTATATAGGTTTCGACCCTACGGCAGACAGCCTTCATGTAGGTCATTTCATGGCACTTTGCCTTATGAAGAGACTTCAGATGGCAGGAAACAAGCCCATCGCACTTATCGGCGGCGGTACCGGACACATCGGAGATCCTTCCGGAAAGAGCGATATGAGAAAAATGCTTACCAAAGAAGACATCGATCATAACTGCGAATGCTTTAAGAAGCAGATGAGCAAGTTTATCGATTTCTCCGAAGGCAAGGCTATCATGGTAAACAATGCCGACTGGCTTTTGAATCTTAATTACATTGAACTTTTAAGAGAAGTTGGTGCATGTTTCTCGGTTAACAATATGCTTCGTGCGGAGTGTTACAAGCAGAGAATGGAAAAAGGTCTTTCTTTCCTTGAATTTAACTACATGATTCTTCAGAGCTACGACTTCTACAAGTTA
>CACZOG010000275.1 GCA_902782715.1 uncultured Lachnospiraceae bacterium
AGAGTTGACGAAGCACTTGACGAACTCGCACAGGAATTAGTCAAGGAGGAAACCGACGCACTTTCGATACTTTCAAGGATTGATGAGATCAGAGGATTGCTTTTGGACATATTTATGTAAGGTGATTGATTATGGCAAGATTTGAAGACATTGTAGGACAGGATCATTTAACCGAATATTTTAAAAAAGTCACAAAGACGGGTGAGGTTGCACATGCATACATCATCGAGGGTGAGACACGAAGCGGTAAGGAATTTATCGCCAGAGTTTTTTCCGAGGCTCTGCTTTGCGAAGGCGATGAAGACAAACCCTGCGGAAAATGCCAGTCATGTTTCCAGATGGAGAACAATGCCCATCCGGATTTCTATGATATCGTGCATGACAAGCCCAGCATAATAAGTGTTGACGACATCAGAGATCAGATCATCAAAGGCATTTCGACCAAACCTTTTAAAGGCAGATATAAGATATATCTTATCAATGAAGCGGAGATCATGACAGAACCCGCACAGAATGCTCTTTTAAAAACTCTGGAAGAGCCGCCCGAGTATGCGGTGATAATCCTTCTTACCACATCGGCAGACAAGCTTCTTCAGACGATCCAGTCAAGATGCGTTAAGTTAAGTCTTAAGCCCGTAGAGAAAAAGATATTAAAGAAATATCTTATGAAGGAATACAAGATTCCCGATTACAAGGCCGATATTGCGGTTTCTTTCTCACAGGGTAACTTCGGAAAAGCAAAGATGCTTATCATGAACGAAGACTTTGACAAGATGAAGAACGAAGCGGTATCGCTGCTTAAACATATCCACGAAATGGATGCTCCCGACATTATGGAAGCGATCAATAAGATAAAAGAGTACAAATTCGACGAGCTCGATTATCTTGATATTTTCTCGGTATGGTACAGGGACGTTCTTCTTTTCAAAGCTACCAACGATGTAAACGACCTTGTTTTCAAACAGGAAATACAGTATATTAAATCAGTGGCCAAAAGGACGAGCTACGAAGGAATAGACGACATCGTGCGCGCCCTTGAAAAGACCAAGATCAGAATAAAATCAAAAGCGAATTTTGAAACCTGCATGACTTTGCTTCTTGAAGTCATAAAGGGAACCAAATAGAGAGGTAACAAATGGCAGAAGTAGTCAGCGTGCGTTTTCGTACGGCGGGTAAGTTATATTATTTCGATCCCTGCGATCTTGAGATCAAAAAAGGAGATCACGTTATCGTTGAGACAGCCCGCGGTATGGAATACGGAACAGTAATAGGCGAGAGAAGGGAAGTTGCGGAAGAAAATATCGTAAGACCTCTTAAACCGATCATCAGGATAGCAACCGAAGCAGATGATGCACAGGAAGCTTCCAATCTTGAAGTCAAAGACGATGCATATAAGATTTGCAAGGAAAAAATAGCAAAACACGAACTTCCGATGAAACTTGTGGAAGCCGAGTATACATTCGACCGTAAGAAACTCATGTTTTACTTTACGGCCGATAACAGGATCGATTTCAGAGAACTCGTAAAAGATCTGGCAGCGGTTTTTAAGACCAGGATCGAACTAAGACAGATCGGTGTAAGAGACGAGATCAAACTTCTCGGAGGCGTGGGAATGTGCGGAAGAGAATTCTGCTGTCATTCCTATCTTCACGAATTTGCTCCGGTTTCCATAAAGATGGCAAAGGAACAGAATCTTTCCCTTAATCCCGCAAATGTTTCGGGTGTGTGCGGAAGACTTATGTGCTGCCTTAAGAACGAGGAAGAAACCTACGAGGAACTTAACAGAACAATGCCCAATGTCGGTGATACGGTCAATACCAACGACGGATATAAGGGCGAAGTTGTTTCCATCAATGTCTTAAGACAGAAGGTCAGAGTCGTAATCGAGGAAAAAGACGAAAAAGAGATCAGAGAATACAACGCTTCCGAACTTACTTTTAAGAAGAATTACAAGAAAGAAAAAGAAGTGATAAGCGAAGAAGACAGAGAGGCTCTTGAACTTCTTGAGAAGCAGGAACAGGAAGACATTATCGAGACCGAAAGAGAGCAGGAAGAAGAAGCGAAGGAAATCCTCGGAAGTTCCGCTTCAGGCAATTCCGACAGAAAGCGCTTTGATAAAAAGAGAGAAAACCGCGACGGCCAAAAAGGCGATTTCAAGGGCAAGAACAAAGAAAAGAGGGAATGGAAAGATTCCAAGCCCGAAGGCGGCAAGAACGAGAAGAAAAAGAACGCCAACCCGAACAATAAGAAGTCGGGCGGACATTATCACAACAATCGTCGCGAGAGCAGACCGAGACGCAATGGAGAAGAATAGTATCTTAAAAGAAAACGAAAGAATAGATTCTCTTCAGAGAAACGGGTATAGTATTATACAGGACTCTACCCGTTTTTGTTTTGGCATGGATGCGGTTCTCTTGACCGAATTCGTGCGTATCAAAAAGGGAGACAAAGCTGCGGATCTTTGTACCGGCACGGGAGTGATCCCCATTCTTCTTTCGGCAAAGAGCGAAGCGGCTCATTTTACCGCCGTGGAAATTCAGGAAGATATGGCGGATATGGCTTCCCGCAGTGTCGAAATGAACGGCTTAAAAGATAAAATAGACGTTATCTGTGAAGACCTTTGCAATTTGAAAAGCGTATTCGAAGCAGGTTCTTTTGATGCCGTTACGGTTAATCCTCCGTATATGGTTCCGGGCAAGGCATTGATAAATCCCGACGAGAGCAAGGCGGTTGCAAGACATGAGATAAAGTGCACTCTAAGGGATGTCATCACACAGTCTTCAAGACTTCTTAAGAACACGGGCAGATTTTTTATGGTTCATAAGCCCGAGCGACTTGATGAGATCATTGTCATCATGAAAGAAGAGAAGCTTGAACCCAAGAGACTTCGCGTGGTTTATCCGAGGATCGACAGTAAGCCCAATATGATCCTCATTGAGGGAGTAAAGTGTGCGAACAGCGGAATGATCATCGAAAAGCCGCTTATTATATATGATGAATCCGGAAAATACACTCCGGAAGTGAGCAGAATCTACGAGGAGGCATGATGGCCGGAATTTTATATCTGTGTCCCACGCCGATAGGCAATCTCGGGGACATATCCGAGAGAGTGATCGAAACTTTAAAAGAAGCCGACCTGATAGCGGCCGAGGATACCAGGAATTCGATGAAATTAATGAATGCGTTCGACATTCATGTTCCGATGACCAGTTATCATGAATACAACAAAACACAGAAGGCATATACGCTTATCGACAAGCTTAAGGAAGGAACGAATATCGCTCTTATTACAGATGCCGGAACTCCGGGTATTTCCGATCCGGGGGAAGTTCTGGTTAAGATGTGCCACGAGGAGGGCATCGGAGTAACATCCCTTCCGGGTCCCTGCGCATGCATCGTTGCACTGACTCTTTCGGGGCTTTCGACCAGGAGATTCTGTTTCGAAGGATTCCTTCCTGCGGATAAAAAAGAAAAAGAAGAGGTTATCGAAGATCTAAAAAGAGAATACCGTACGATCGTTCTTTACGAAGCACCCCACCATCTTAAGGCAACGCTTGAGGAATTAAGACGTAACCTTGGAGGTGAGAGAAAGATCGCTGTCTGCAGGGAACTGACAAAGAAGTTTGAAGAAGTCAGCCGTCTGACGCTTGAGGAGGCGGTTTCCTTTTATGATAAGAATGAACCGAGAGGTGAATATGTTCTCGTCATCGAAGGCATAGACAGAAAAGCCGAGAAAGAGGAGCAGAAGAAAAACTGGGAAGAACTATCTTTTGAAGAGCACATGAAAATATATACGGACCGCGGAATTGACAGAAAAGAAGCCATGAAAAGCGTTGCAAAAGACAGAGGAATCTCGAAAAGTGATGTGTACAAGGCACTTCTTGAAAAATAATAAAAAATCTGTAATTGCGGTTGACAAAGTAAAATACTGATAATATACTCATAGTCGTTAAGGCAGAAATTCAAAGAAACAAAAAATATAAATATGAGGTGTTGTGATGCTTGACAAAATAAAAGAAATCATTATTGAACAGTTAAATCTTCAGGGAGTTGAAATTACGGAAGATACATCTTTCAAAGACGATCTCGGAGCAGATTCTCTCGACCTGTTTGAACTCGTTATGGCTTTTGAAGAGGAATTCGGAATCGAAATGCCTCAGGACGATCTTGAAAACATCGAAACAGTAGGCGATGTGATCAATCTCTTGAAAGATACAGGAATTAACGACTAATTGACCCAAAATCACGACTATAATAAAAGAACCGATTGATTCGGTTCTTTTTTGATTTTACGGGCAAACTATTTCTTGATTATGAAGACTAATTTTATTATAATAAAATAGGTTGTGAAATGAGGAAAAGAACATGAATAAAATAGGCTTTGACAATGACAAATATCTGAAAATGCAATCTGAGAAAATCAGAGAAAGAATAGATTATTTCGGAGGCAAACTCTACCTCGAATTCGGAGGCAAGCTTTTCGACGATTATCATGCATCCAGGGTTCTTCCCGGATTTAAACCCGACAGTAAAATCAAAATGCTCTCTCAGTTAAAAGACGAGGCTGAGATAGTGATCGTTATTTCGGCAGCAGACATTGAGAAGAATAAAATGAGAGCCGATCTCGGGATCACATATGACGTTGATGTTTTAAGACTTATCGACGCATTCCGCGGATACGGACTTTATGTCGGAAGCGTATGTCTTACGCATTTTGCATCACAGCCTTCCGCTGTTGCATATCAGAAGAAACTCGAATCTCTCGGACTTAAAGTATACAGACATTATCCGATCGCAGGTTATCCTTCAAACATTCCTTTTATCGTAAGTGATGACGGCTTCGGAAAGAACGAATATATTGAAACATCCAGATCGCTTGTTGTTATCACGGCTCCCGGACCGGGAAGCGGAAAGATGGCTACATGTCTTTCACAGCTTTATCACGAATACAAGAAGGGTATTAAAGCGGGATATGCGAAATACGAGACATTCCCCGTATGGAATCTTCCCCTTAAGCATCCTGTTAACCTCGCATACGAAGCTGCTACAGCAGATTTAAAAGACGTCAACATGATCGATCCGTTCCATCTGGAAGCTTACGGCGAGACTACGATAAACTACAACAGAGATGTAGAAGTATTCCCTGTTCTTAATGCAATGTTCGAAAAGATCATGGGCGAATCGCCTTACAAATCACCCACTGATATGGGCGTAAACATGGCGGGATTCGGCATTATCGATGATGACGTGGTAAGAGAAGCATCCAAACAGGAGATCATCAGAAGATATTTCAACGCTCTCTGCCAGAAGAGACAGGGAACTTCCGATGAAGAGGAAAGTTTCAAGATAGAACTTCTTATGAAGCAGGCTGAGATCAGCGTGGACGATCGTAAGGTTGTTTCCGCTGCCAAAGTTAAAGCGGAAGCTACGGGCGAACCTGCCGCAGCGATCGAACTTCCCGACGGAAGGATCTTAACAGGTAAGACAAGCGAGCTTCTCGGAGCTTCAAGCGCGATGCTTCTTAATGCGTTAAAAGCTCTTGCGGGACTTGACGATGATAAAGAACTGATCCAGGCCAAAACACTCGGACCTATTCAGGATCTTAAAGTAAAACATCTGGGCAACAGAAATCCCAGACTTCATACAGATGAAGTTTTGATAGCTTTATCGATCTGCGCCGCTACGGACGAAGATGCAAAAGCAGCAATGGAACAACTCCAGAATTTAAGGGGTTCGGAAGTACATTCAAGTGTGATTCTATCACATGTGGATAAAAATGTATTCAGGAAACTTGGGGTAAATCTCACATGTGAACCTGTATACGAAACCAAAAAATTATATCATAAATAGGAGGGGATAATTTATGAAGTATGAAATCAAGGGCGAACCGTTTCCCGTTGTAGTATGCAACCTTGAAGCGGGAGAAGATGTTAAGTGTCAGAGAGGTGCTATGGCATGGATGTCACCTAACATGGACATGAAAACTCAGACGGGTGGTTTAGGAAAGATGTTCGGTAAAGCACTTACCGGCGAATCACTTTTCGAAAACGTTTACACCGCTAACGGTGGAAACGGAATGATCGCTTTTACAACAGGCGTTCCCGGAAGAATTCTTTCAGTAGATCTTCAGCCCGGACAGACAATCGTAGCTCAGAAGAGATCTTTCCTTGCATCTGCTACAACAGTTGAAATGGAAACTGCAGTTACCAAGAAATTCGGTGCAGGTCTCTTAGGCGGTGAAGGATTCATCATGCAGAAGTTCTCAGGACAGGGTGCTCTTTTCCTTGAGATCGACGGAAGTATGATCGAATACACACTCGAAGCAGGACAGGTTATGCTTGTAGACACAGGTTCACTCGCTGCAATGGAAGGTTCCGTTCAGATGGATGTTGAAACTGTTAAGGGCGGACTTGGAAATAAGCTTGTAGGCGGCGAAGGATTCTTCAACACCAAGCTTACAGGACCCGGAAAGATCTGGTTACAGACAATGCCTGTATCACAGCTTGCCGAAGCAATCAAACCTTTTATTCCTACCGGCAGATAAAAGAAACATAGTTTAAACTTACCCGGAAAGCAGGCTATGCCTGCTTTCTGTAGGTTTTAGGGGCTTTTTTATATTCAATGGGGGAGAATATATGGGAAAAGAAAGCAGTAAAAAAAGAAAAGGCGGATTAAAATACACTATCCCTGCAATGAGCATGGGTCCTTTGTTTTTTTTGGGCATCCTTGCCATGATCTTTTGCGGTTTTCGTTTCACATATGCCATGTATGAAAAGGTAGAAACGGAGTTAAAAGAGATCGCTTCGGGAGTGCTCCTTTCATACGACCTTCTTTATCCCGGAGAATATACGCTTATTAAAAGAGGCAATGTTGTGGCCTTTTTTAAGGGCGAAGAGGAAATAACCGGAAACAATGAGATAATTGACGGTTTTGCCGAGAGAACAGGTTCTCAGATCACTATTTTTTACAGAGATACGAGAATGATCACCACCATTACCGATGAGAACGGTTCGAGACTTGTGGGAACGGGTGTAAATGCAGTCGTAAAACAGGCCGTGGTGGACGGTAAGCAGAGTAAATTCTATCACAAGGTTAATATAAACGATAAATACTATTACGTATATTATGAGCCTTTGATCAATGATGCCGGCGGATGCACGGGAATGATAGCGATCGCAAAGGACTGCAGCGAAGTCAACAAACTTGTTTACAAGTCCGTTCTTCCCATGATCCTTATAATTGCGATATCCATGATCATCGCAGCTTTCATTTCATATTCATATTCTTCCAATCTTGCCAAGGCCATCGAAATGGTCAAAGATTCACTCTCGCGTATTGCGAAAGGCGATCTGACAGGCGAAGTCAACTATCATATCTTAAACAGAAACGATGAGATATCGGATATCGGCAGATCGGTTCAGAGCATGCAGAAATCTCTGCATTCACTTATCGAAAAAGATGCGCTGACCGAACTTTACAACAGACGACTTGCAAACAGAAGACTTAATAAAATAATCAAAGATGAAAGAGAGATCGGAACATCTTACTGCGTTGCTCTATGCGATATTGACTTTTTCAAAAAAGTTAACGACACATACGGCCATGATATGGGTGACGTTGTATTAAAAGAAGTTGCCAAAGTTTTAAGGACACATATGGTCGGAAACGGTTTCGCCGCAAGATGGGGCGGTGAGGAATTTCTTCTGATCTTTACAAACATGAACATTAAGGCGGCTTATCTTATCCTGCAGAAAATGCTTGATGAAATAAGAGGTCTTCAGATAGAGAACAAAAAAGACATGACCGAAGAAGAACTCTTCGGAGAATTCATTGCCGGAAAGACCGGTGAAATAGAGATCATCGAGGATGACGGTTCCGAGACGGAACAGTATCTTACGGTTGATGATGCATACATTCCTTTTATAAAGGTTACAATGACAATGGGTCTTGTTCGAGGCGGACTCGGAAGAACCCAGGATGAGGTGGTAAAACTCGCCGACGAGAAACTCTACTACGGTAAGGAAAACGGAAGAAACCGTATCATCGTGGAAGAAGTCGAAGAGGAAGAAGAGCCTAAGGAAAAGGATAACAAAAAAGACAAACCCAAGAAGAAAAAGAAATAATCCGGAAAAATGAACATTCAGACAAAAACAAAAAGAGTATTTGATACCGATGCATATATAAAAGAATATGACGCGACGGTTATCTCGTGTGTCAGATCCGAAAAAGAAGGTTTCGAAGGATTGTTTGAGACCGTAACCGATGCGACGATCTTCTCGCCTGAGGGCGGCGGACAAAAAAGCGATGTCGGATTTTTTGATGACATTGAAGTTGCCGATGTAAGAGAAGAGGGAGAAGAGATAATCCATTTTCTTAAATCAGAAGTTAAGCCCGGTGAAACCGTAACGCAGAAGATCGACTTTGATCTGAGATTTAAAAGAATGCAGAATCATAATGCGGAACATCTGATATGCGGACTTATCCATGCAAGATTCGGTTATGACAATGTAGGATTTCATCTTTCGGAGAATACGGATGAAAATGGAAATCTTCGCATCGAAGCGATCATGGATGTTGACGGACCTATAGATACCGAAGCTTTAAAGGAAATCGAGCTTGCGGCCAATAAGGCGATAGCAAAGAACGTTCCGATATATGCACTTCTTCCGTCGAGCGAAGAAGCGGAAAAGATAAACTTCAGAAGCAAACTTGATATACGAGAGAATTTAAGACTCGTTGTCATCGAAGGCTTCGATGTCTGTGCTTGCTGTGCACCGTGTCTTAGATCAAGTTCTGAAATACAGCTCGTTAAAATCCTCGATTCAATGCCTCATCGCGGGGGAATGAGACTTACGCTTATCGCCGGTCTTGACGCGATAGGAGATTACATCTTCTTACATGACGAAAACAGACAGATAATGAAAATGCTCTCAAGCGAGAGGAACAATACTGCGGAATCTGTTTCGAACATGCTTGAAAAGGCATCGGCTTCACACGAAGAAACAGTTTTGTTAAAGAAGCAGATAACAAATCTTTTTACCGAAAAACTTGTTTCCAGATTAAAAAATGACGATAAGAAGATAAATGTGTTTTTCGCACCATCCTTAGATGAAGTCCAGTCCAGAAATCTGATCAACGAAACCGCTGCAGGTTCAATGGCTGTGATCGCCGTAATGTTTGCAAAGAACGAGGGCACATACAGATTTGTCATAGGAAAAGATGAGAACTTAAAAGATATTTCTCTTAATGCGATAGCAAAGAAAATGAGGGAAGAATTAAGCGCAAGAGGAGGCGGATCGGAACAGATGGTTCAGGGGAGCGTATCCGCAGCCGAAGAGGATATCGTCTCATTTTTTGATAAATTAAACTGATCCGGATTAATTCGGAAATAAAATGATCTAATCGGAGAAAATATGAGTAAAGCTTATAAGCATGTGGACAAAATCGGTAAGTACTGGGTATGTCCGGGAGATTTCTTATCCTTTGGTGCAAAGAGAGTGGCCGAAGGAGTGAATTTTACGATACACTCGGTGCATGCTTATGCAATGGAACTACTTTTGTTCCATAACGAAGAAGACGAACCCTATGCTGTTTTAAGATTTCCCGATGCGTACAGGATCGGACATACATATGCAATGGTCGTGTTCGGTCTTGATATCGAACAGTTCGAGTATGCATACAGAGTGATCGAGCTTGATTCGAACGGCAAAGAAAAAGCGTCGCCTCAGCTTCTTGACATGTATGCCAAAGCGGTTGCAGGACAGAGAGTCTGGGGCGTAAAAAGCGACAGGGAGATAAAATACAAAGCAAGAGTGGTTGACGGGAATTTTGACTGGGGAAATTTCAAACAGCCCGAGATCCCTTTCAACGATCTTGTCATATACGAAATGCATGTCAGGGGGTTTACCAAGGATAAAAGTTCGGGCGTAAAACATCCCGGAACATTCAATGCGATCAAAGAAAAAATACCCTATTTAAAAGAACTCGGGATCAATGCGGTTGAGCTTATGCCCATTTTCGAATTCGACGAACTCGAAGCCGAAAGATTTGTTGAGGGCGAACAGGTTCTTAATTACTGGGGATATAATACCGTAAGTTTCTTTGCACCGAATACAAGTTATGCTTCGGTTGTCGAACATAACAGAGAGGGCGATGAATTCAAAGACCTCGTAAAGACTCTTAACGAAAACGGAATCGAAGTCATTCTCGACGTTGTATTTAATCATACATCGGAAGGAAACGAATACGGACCGACGTATTCATTTAAGGGTTATGATAAAGATGTTTATTACATGCTTACGCCGGACGGAAAGTTCTTTAACTTCTCGGGCTGCGGCAATACGATGAACTGTAATCATCCGATCGTAAGAAACATGATACTCAACTGCTTAAGATACTGGGTGACCGAGTACAGAGTGGACGGTTTCAGATTCGATCTTGCAACCATTTTAGGACGTGCGGCAGACGGTGTTCCCTTAAGTGCTCCTCCGCTTCTTGAACTTCTGGCTTTTGACCCGGTTCTTGGAAAGACCAAACTTATCGCAGAGGCATGGGATGCCGGCGGACTTTACCAGGTCGGCTCTTTCCCGTCATGGAAAAGATGGGCTGAGTGGAACGGAAGATATCGTGATGATATAAGAAGATTCCTTAAATCCGATGCAGGCATGGCAGAGACGGCGATAAAAAGGATCACGGGATCTCTTGATATCTACGATCCCAAAGCAAGAGGACAGTCTGCTTCGGTTAATTTCATCACCTGTCATGACGGCTTTACACTTCACGATTTATATGCGTATAATTATAAACATAATGAAAAGAACGGATGGAACAATACCGACGGTTCAAACGACAACCATTCGTGGAACTGCGGAATAGAAGGCGACACACAGGATCCGGAGATCAAGAAACTGCGTAACCGAATGCGTGAGAACGCGATCTTCACACTGATGGTAAGCAGGGGGATCCCGATGCTTTTGGCGGGAGACGAATTCGGCAATTCACAGTACGGAAACAATAATGCGTACTGCCAGGATAATGAGATCTCCTGGCTTAACTGGGACAGACTTCCCACACACAGACATCAGTTCGAATTCA
The DNA here is from genome assembly GCA_902782715.1 of uncultured Lachnospiraceae bacterium. Lineage (GTDB taxonomy): Bacteria > Bacillota > Clostridia > Lachnospirales > Lachnospiraceae > UBA3766. Next base: position 11,095 of record CACZOG010000275.1, read on the forward strand.
TTAAGAAATGTATCGAATATAGAAACAACCATCCGGTAATAAGAGGAAGAACCTCACAGGCAAGATGCGGACTTCCCGACTGCTCGATCCATAATTCGGTTCCCTGGTGTGATCACACCGATCACGAAACCAGAGTTATCGGAATTATGTTCGCAGGTTATGACGAAGCAAAGAAGAAAGACGATATCGTTTTCGTCATGTGGAATATGCACTGGGAAGAAAGACATATCGAACTTCCGAAACTCCCCGAAGGCTTTAAATGGAAACAGGAGATGAGCACGGGTGATCAGAGCAGGTTCGACGGAGAATGCAGTGCCGATCTGATGGGCAGAAGCATTATGGCCTTTACGGGTGTTAAAAAGAAAAAATAAACTGAAAACTTATAACTTATACAGGAGGATTTTTCATAAAATGGATCAAAAGAAGTATTATATTACAACGGCTATTGCCTATACATCGGGCAAGCCTCATATAGGAAACAGTTATGAAATTGTTTTGGCCGATTGTATAGCACGTTTTAAAAGAAAACAGGGATATGAGGTTTTCTTTCAGACGGGTACGGACGAACACGGTCAGAAGATCGAATTGAAAGCAGAAGAAGCAGGTGTTACTCCGAAGGCATTCGTTGACGGCGTTGCCGGAGAGATCAAGGATATCTGCAGCTGCTTAAATATTTCATACGATAAATTTATCAGAACAACAGATGAGGACCATGAGAAACAGGTCCAGAAAATGTTCAAGAAATTCTATGAGCAGGGCGATATTTATAAAGGCTCATATGAAGGTTTATACTGTACTCCCTGTGAATCTTTCTGGACACAGGCACAGCTCGTTGACGGCAAATGCCCCGACTGCGGCAGAGAAGTAATGCCCGCAAAGGAAGAAGCTTATTTCTTTAAAATGAGCAAGTATGCAGACAGACTTATCGAACACATCAACACACATCCCGAATTCATTCAGCCCGTATCGAGAAAGAATGAAATGATGAACAATTTCCTTCTTCCCGGACTTCAGGATCTCTGTGTTTCAAGAACATCTTTCAAGTGGGGAATCCCCGTTGATTTTGATGACAAGCATGTAGTTTATGTATGGCTTGACGCACTTTCGAACTATATCACCGGAATCGGATATGACGTGGACGGAAACAGTTCCGACCTTTATAAAAAGATGTGGCCCGCTGATCTTCACCTTATCGGTAAAGACATTGTGAGATTCCATACGATTTACTGGCCCATTTTCTTAATGGCACTCGGCGAGCCCTTACCCAAGCAGGTATTCGGTCATCCCTGGCTTTTGGCAGGCGACGGCAAGATGAGTAAGTCGAGAGGAAACGTGATTTACGCGGATGATCTTGCGGCATTCTTCGGAGTTGATGCGGTAAGATATTTCATGATCCACGAAATGCCTTACGAAAACGACGGCTCCATCACATGGGACTTAATGACGGAGAGAGTTAATGCGGACCTTGCGAATATTTTAGGAAACCTCGTTAACAGAACGATCTCGATGAGCAACAAATACTTCGGCGGTGTTGTTGAGAATAAGAATGCCGATGAAGAAGTAGACGAAGATTTAAAGAAGATCGCCAAAGAAACATATGCAAAAGTATGTTCAAAGATGGATGAGTTAAGAGCAGCCGATTCCATTACCGAGATCTTTACATTATTTAAAAGATGCAACAAATACATTGATGAGACTGAACCCTGGGTTCTTGCAAAAGATGAAGCAAAGAAAGACAGACTTGCAACAGTTCTTTACAACTTAACCGAAAGCATTACGATCGGTGCAAGCCTCTTATGGCCTTTCTTGCCCGCTACAGCAGAAAAGATAGTTGCACAGCTTAATACATCCTTAAGAGCTTATGAAGATCTCGACAAGTTCGGTCTTTATGCAAACGGAACAAAGGTAACAGACAAACCCGAGATCCTTTTCGCACGTATGGATATCAATGACGTTTATGCGGAAGCAGAAAGGATCGCAAAGATCCAGAAAGCCGAAGCAGGCGTTAGTGAAGAGAGCGGCGATGAGAATGCCATCGAACTTAAATTAAAAGATGAGATCACATATGATGATTTTGCAAAAATGCAGTTTGCCGTAGGCGAGATCATTAAGTGCGAGGAAGTTCCCAAGTCAAAGAAACTTCTCTGCTCGCAGGTTAAGATCGGAAATACGACCAGACAGATAGTTTCGGGAATCAAGCAGTATTACAAACCCGAAGAAATGGTCGGAAAGAAAGTAATGGTTCTTGTTAACTTAAAGCCGGCTACTTTAGCAGGTGTCGTTTCCGAAGGAATGCTTCTTTGCGCGGAAGACGAAAACGGTGCGCTTGCACTTGTAACACCTGAGAAGGATATGCCTTCCGGAGCTGAGATCTGCTGATAAAAGAGGCGTCATAAAGTGAACGAACGTTATGTTGTTGAA
>CACZOG010000276.1 GCA_902782715.1 uncultured Lachnospiraceae bacterium
CAACAACTTGATGTTGTTAATACCGTACTTAAGCATAGCCGTTCTTTCAATACCGATACCGAATGCAAGACCTGAGTATTCCTCGGAGTCGATTCCGCAGTTCTCAAGCACTTTCTTGTTAACGATACCTGCACCGAGGATCTCAATCCATCCTGTGCCTTTGCAGAGCTTGCAGCCCTTGCCGCCGCATTCGAAGCAGCTTACATCAACTTCAACCGAAGGCTCTGTGAAAGGGAAATATGAAGGACGAAGTCTTGTTGTGGTCTCTTCGCCGTAAATCTTCTTAACAAATACATCAAGCATTCCCTTAAGATCGCAAAGTGTGATCTTCTTATCAACTACAAGACCTTCCATCTGTGTGAACATAGGCGAATGTGTAGCATCATCATCACTTCTGAATACTTTACCCGGAGATAAAATCTTAATGGGCGGTTTTGTATTCTCCATAACATGGATCTGACCTGCCGAAGTCTGTGTTCTTAAAAGAAACTCGGGTGACAGATAGAATGTATCCTGCATGTCTCTCGCGGGATGATCTGCGGGAGTGTTAAGTGCCGTGAAGTTATAATAATCGTTTTCGATCTCGGTACCTTCATAGATCGTAAATCCCATGCCTGCGAAAACATCGATAAGCTGATTTCTCATCTGTGTAATGGGATGAAGGTTTCCTTTTTCTTCAGAGTCCGCATCGATAGTTACATCTATCTTTTCATTCTCATATCTTAACTTTAATTCTTTATCTTTCATCTTGGCATCAAGATCTTCAAAGACCTCTGTTGCCCAGCTCTTAAGTTCATTAACCTGTTTTCCGTACTCGGCTTTTTCTTCATTGGGAATGTTCTTCATTTCCTTCATGAGCTGGCCGATCTCGCCTGTTTTTGAATCAAGATATTTCTTTCTTAATTCAAATGCGGATGCTCTCGATACAGCTGACTTTTCGATACTGTCGAGAATTTCCTGTTTGAGTGAAGTTAATTTTTCGTTCATATCTATCTCCTTATATATTTATTCCTATATTATCAATAAGCCTGAAAATGTAACCAGTTCCCATATCAGACTGAACAAAAAATAACCGGGAACCGAAGTTGCACATATTCCAAAAATGCCAAATGCGATCATAACTATAGCTGCCACTTTGTTATTTTCCGCCATTTTGAATCCCAATACTACCAAACCTACGCAGACAACGAAAATTATCAAAAGCGGAATGAAAAAGAAGACCGCAAATCCTAATGCCAATCCCATACGCAAATCCTCATAATTAAAAAATCCCGTAAAGATTATTCTTTACGGGACGAATTATCGCGGTACCACCCATATTCATAAGTTAACATAAAATTTTGTTATGTAAACTTATGCTCTCTTTTCAGTTAACGCCTTCATACGTGCAGACCTACTGTCACTGCCATAAGAAAATACAGGCTTATAGGAATGTAATTCAGTCTGCAGGCTCCGGTGTGAAATTGATCCTGTAACATTGTCTTAAGAAAGCTTTCAGCGGCTCACTTTCTCTCTCTGAAAGAATAATACGGACTTTTGCACCATCAACGCTTTTGTTTATTTAATTCAAAAATCATTATATTCGTTTGATATCGGTAAAGTCAAGGTTTAATTGATAACCTTATTCGGCTTTCTTAAGCTTTGGCTCTTCGGCCTTGTCTGATTTCAGCCCTTTAAGTTTTTCCTGAGCCTTGTTATTGAAATACACGTTTATTATTCCGCCGAACATAAACAGGACCGCAAGCGTGTAAACCCAGATAAGCATGATAATGACCGTTGCCATTGAACCGTAAAGGTTAAATGTCGAATATCTCTGAAGATAAAAGTTAAATGCCCAGTTAAAAAGTGTCCAGGTAGTTCCGGTAAAAAGAGCACCTTTCCACTGCTTTCTCGGTCTCGTCTTCTTATCGGGAACCCATGCATATACAAATGTAAGAATAAAAGCATAAAACACCCACTGCACAAGGAAACGGAAGTTAAAGATTGCTTCCAGCCATCCGAAATGGAATCCGAAATAGGCTCCTAAAAGATCGTAAATATAGTTGATGAAAACAACAGCGGAAACCATAACTACCATTCCGACGGCAAGTATAAGAGAATACACAACGGCACGAAGTCTTAAAAGAATGAAATTTGAAAGTTCGGCACTTCCGTTTATTACGTTAAGTCCGCTCTTAATTCCCTGGATGCCTTTCGCAGACGACCATAAAAGGATAAAAGTTGTGATAGATAAAATAGTCGGAGAATTGCCGTAAAGCTGACGGATGATATTGACCGTCAGGCTGTCCAGAGCCTCGGGAAGAACTTTCTCAAGGAAATGCAGAACACCCGCTTCTGTAAGCGGAGTAAAAGGAATGATCGAAAAAACCAGAAGAACAGTCGGGAAAATAGCCAGAAACACAAAAAAGGCAACACTCGATGCAAATAGTCTTGCATTGGTTTGCCTGTAAAGCATAGATATTTCCATATAACTGTTAAAAAAGGCTTTTAATCTCTTCATCATAAAAATACAACCCGAAACATGATCTCGTATTTTGACTCCTAGCTAAAAGCCAGGTGGGTAACCGCAAATAAATTTCTGCCTTCCATCGGATAA
>CACZOG010000277.1 GCA_902782715.1 uncultured Lachnospiraceae bacterium
ATTGCAGAGGATGGCTACTGGGGCGTTAAGCAGACATCCCAGAGATTATTTGACTTTGCAAGTGCACTTGCAGGCGATGATGTTGGAAAGATGAAGGAAATGCAGGCTGCCATGGAGAAGGGCTTTAAAATGGCCACAAAGACATGGGGCAAAGAACTTCCGAGTATCTGCAGCGAAACGATAAGCGCAGCCAATAAGCTTTTTGAGGATTATTACAGATCAAAGGAAGCTGCAACAGAATAACGGCTGATCACTTAAGATTATAACGGCTTCTCCGATTCAATGTCGGAGGAGCTGTTTTTTTATATGTCTCTTTTATTTAACATGACTCTTTGATAATATAAATATATGAGGTTACATATTCGATAAGGAAGGGGCAGACATGGGCAAAAACTATTTTCAGGCAATTCCGATAAGAACAGCATATCAAAAGAAACTCGAGAAATTCACATCATCTTTGGGAAAAGCCATCGGCAAAGGTGAACCCATTCCATTTGCCGATAATGACCTTACATATACTCTTAATCTGCAGAATGAACGCATTAAAGAAAAAGGCATTGAATTCGATTATGAAGTATTCAGAAGAATTCACGATGATACTCGTTTCTTTGAGATCGCAAACTGGAAAGACATGCACTATGCAACAACAGTGGGCTTTGGAGTTGCCGGAATAAACAGACAGGTTCGAAAAGACGGTAAAGTCATATACAAAGATAAACTTAAGAATGATTTCTTCGGACTGGTATGTGATATTGTTTCCGGAGGACATGCCGACAATGAGTCGCACATCTGCCCGAACTGCGGAGCCGAATCAACGATTGCAGAGCTTCAGGACGGATGTCCTTATTGCGGAACTCAGTATAAAATGGATGATCTTTTACCGAAGATAACGGGTTTTTATTTCTTTGACAGTTTAGGTGCAACGAAGAAACAGATTTTACTCGGCTGGGCTGTATGTGCTGTTTTCTGTGCGATTCTTTTTTACGTCCTGTATCCGTATCTTTTGGAAATTCCCATGTTAAGTCAGGAATTGAATATTGTTATGGAACGTGGGGTGATCGGAGAATTCATCTTTGGGATAATGTTAGGTGCTGCGTACGGCTTCTTCTTATTCTGGTTTTTACATCTGCTTTTTAAGATTGCAAGTGCCATTGTCGATCTCTGGAGAATGGGAACCGCGGCTTCACGGAACAGATTTGAGTTAAGAATGAGGAAATTAAGCCCCGAATTTTCGTTTGAATATTTTAAGGGAAAGGCGCTTTCCTTGATAAAAATGGCTGTATATGCAAAGGACGAGAACGAAAGTCCTTCATATAAGGGCGAACCGCTTTCGGATAAGTTTAAGGATATTATCGATCTAAACTATGCGGGAACTTTTGGACTTAAAAGGTTCTCGGAAGAAGACGGTATCGTAACAGTAGAGACCAAATCGTATTTCGATGTTCTTTCCATTAAAGGCGACAAGGTTAAGTTTACGCATCCGGTCATTAAGGCAACATTCCAAAGAAGGACCGACATTCCGGTTAACTTAAACTTTTCAATGACAAGGATTTCGTGCCCGACCTGCGGAATGAGTTTCAATGCAATGAAGAATAAATTCTGCCCCGGATGCGGCAATGAATATGAGCTTTTATCCGATGACTGGGTACTGACAGAACTTTCTATGGAATCAAAGTAGAGAAGTATATACTTATTTTAAGGAAGGATGTTTGTAATGAGCTGGGTTCTTAATTTACTTGCCCTCCCGGGTATGACCACATTTATCTTGTTTATCAGAATAATCATATCCGTTAAGAACGCTCCTTATATTGGAGATGATAATGGCTCTAAGGATTCGATTTGCGTTTATTCCTGGGTATCTGCCAGGATCGGAGGAGGGTTTTACCGCAAATTTGTATTTAAGAAAAAGCAAAACGGGAAATACCGTCTTAAGTATTCCGTTTGGGATATCTTCTGCATGTTATTCCTGCCTGTCAGCATTATTGCATGCATTGCCTTGAATCCCGGGTTCTGGATCGACGGAATGAAGAAATATCCGGATATCGTTATACCGTTTACTATTTTTTTTCTGATTTCGATCATTGAGCTCTATCTGCTGTGTATTTATTCGCAGATAGATGCCAGAAGACATCTCTCAAAGTACTTAAAGGGATTTAACAAACCCGACGATAAGAATATGGTTAAATATGATCCGTCCACGCAGTATGCCGTTATAATAAGTTCCATATGTACCGGTGAGAAAGTTGCAGGTTTTAAGAATAAGATTGACGGGCATTTTACCGGAGTTATGCTTATTAAGACACCCAAGGACGAAAAGACTTTCAAAGAAATGTACGGGCTGGATGACGTGCCCACTGAATATTGATTCACATTTTGGGGAAAAGATTTAAGAGAGCAAAAAAAGTCGAGAAATTCAGATCGCTTATGAGCTAATATAGGCTCACAAGGAGATGAGACAATGGATGA
>CACZOG010000278.1 GCA_902782715.1 uncultured Lachnospiraceae bacterium
GGATTCATGATCTTCATCGGAGTATTGATAAAAAGCACAGGCTTATGCGTACAGAAAGAATATTCCATTGATATATCAGACCAGTCAGTGATCAGAAGGTCGGCTTTCCATACCGTATCTGTCGCAGAAAAATCCAGCTGGACTTCTATCATCGGATTTGATGCATATTTTTCTTTTAAAAGCTCAAGTTTTTCTCTTTTATGTCTCACATGTTGTGGATGAGGTCTGACGATTATCCTGTAATCACTGTCTTTTAAATTATCAAGGAGTTCATCAAGGCAGCTGTCTACGATGTTATCCTCCTGCCAGGAAGGAGCAATAAGAACGGTTTTCTTATCATCAGATCCGTTTTTATCCATCTCCTCATAGGCTTGGATCATATCATCAAGGATAAAATATCCGCATTCTACGAGCTTTTTCTTGTTCAGGCTATATTTATCCTCCTGAGCGAGAATCTCTTCTTTCTGAGCCTTATTCGGCAGAAGAATCGTATCATAATGGTCAAGAGCACCCTTTCTGTAAGTAAGATTAACACTTCCCATGCCATGCTGAACGTAAAGGTACTCAATATCTTTCCTTACATAGCTTCTTTTAATATGAAAATTCTCGAGATCCGGAACCGTCATTACAACTATATCCGCATCCATTCTCATCATCAGAGTGATAAGTTTCTTTTCACCGATATAATAAGCTCTTATCCTGTCGTTCTCTTTAGCCATGTTGAAGATATTGTCATCGGGGTCGTTGGTAATATAATGAATTACTACATTTGATTTATCGAGAATATACTCGATAAGACCTTTGTAATATTTATAAAAACCGTTGCTTTCGGAATAAAATACCAGATGCTTATTAATAACGGAAAAGAAACGCTTATAATCTTCTTTTTCTCTTTTCTTTAAAGTTTTAGAAAGATTTTTATCGGCAGAATCGTTTTTTCCGAGATTTTCGATCTCATCAAGTGCCTCTTTACTCTTTTTTAATTCTTCATAATCGACATATTTCTTCGGATTTATAAAGAAATTTAGTATATAAAGCTGTATGGTCGAGAAAATATTGCTGAATATCCAGTATAAAGCAACACCGGAAGAAACAAAGAAACCAAGGTATAATGACAAACCTACGGAAATTCCGAGAGTTACATACTGCATCACTTTAGACTGTTCAGCCTGAATAACATTGCTTATATTCTGACATACACACATCAAAAGCGCAGACAAAGCAGCCAAAACAGGAACAAGAATATATAAACCGCCGGTCTTCGAAGGAATAAGAGCGAGATTAAATCCCAGAAAATCCATATCAAAACTATTAGCGGAAATTCCCGATTTAATAACTTCTATAACTCCGATTAAAAGAAATAACTGAATAATTGTCGGAAGGATGCTTAAAACCGGATTATATCCGTACTTCTTATAAGTAATCGAATCAGCTTCGGCTATTTTTTCCTTATCGCCATAAAATTTTACGGTATTGCAGTTAAGCTCAGGCTGCATCTTTACCATTTTAATGGAATTATTCTGAACCCAAACAGATATGGGCAGTAAGATTATCTTGCTTAAAAAAGTAAACAAAATAATCGATAAGCCATAATCCCCGCAAATCTTGATACATTGTGCCATAACCCACAAAAGTGGTTTTATAAGAAAACTTAACATTTATAAACCTTTCCTGTCTAAATATACATTATGATAATTAAGCATTTACTTTAGAAATGCATTATAAGTTAAATACAAGATAAAATTAATAAATTATAATAAAAAATACATCTTAATCCTTCCTGTCAGAATTAATATCTTTATATATGCTGCATCTGCCTCTCTTAATTAAACTATGAAAAACACATCCAACAAGAAACAGAGTAATCGTATATATACACATAGCAAAATAGGAATTTAATTGCATACCATGAAATACTAAATCTTTAATAATAACGCAAAACAAAAGAGCCGGAATATGCCATATGTAAACATATAAAGTACTTTCTCCCAAAAACTCAAAAACTTTTAAATTAATTATTTTGTTCATAAATTCCGTTGAAAATAATACAATCAACAGCGCAAAAACAACAATCATTACGATATATTCAAGCATATTTGTATTTATAAAGCAAAAGGCAAATAATACACAAATAGTAATTCCAACGAAAATATAATAATCTCTCCTGTTCTTTTTTTGAAGCAAACAAGCAACTATTAATCCAAAGAAAAATGCAGCATAGCCCCTTGCAGAAAATCCATTAAAAAAGGGAGCATGTATAAGGATACCACTATACAAACAAGTTTTAATACCAATACCAATAAATACAAAAAATGAATAAAATAATACTCTCGGTATTCCTGTCTTCTTTCCTACCCAAGTGAGGGAATAAAACCACCCATAGCAAAGAAAAAGAACACTTATATACCAGAGAGAAAAATTTAGACGATTAGTAGCAAAAAACCAACCCGATTGCATACCTATAGAATTAATCAGAATTTCCCACCAATGTGGATATACAGATATCCAAGCCTCATTATTAATATAAACATAAACAATATGGAGTAAATAATAAACCAGACTCGAAAAGAAAATCCATGGAAGGAAACGTTTCGCTTTTCTTCCATAGAAAGCTCCAAAATTCAATCCATTTTCAATTTTAGATATATTTGTATATGTAAGATAACCAGATAAAACAAAAAAGAATTCAACTATATTTCCAAAATAAAATCTTCCTGAATAAAATGATACTTTAACTCCGGGAAAATCGCCTAATATTTGTTGATAATGATGAAACACAATCAATATTGTAGCTATAATTCTTAGAAAGGCCAATGCTCTTTTTTTATTTGCAGTCTCTATCATTATAAAACAAACTCCATTCAATTAAATAAAGTAAGAGCTCACAAATATGTCACCACATAAGAAAACATATCTCAATTGATTATATTTTTGTTTATTTACATGCTTTTATATTAATGCAAAAAACAGAGCTTGGAAAACCAAGCTCTGTTTCATATTTAAATAATTAAATTATAAGTTTGTATCAAGTCTGTCAAGCTTAAACTCGGGTGTGAAGTTCTGGGATCCGATTGTAATGTAACACTTAAGTGTAAGGTTACCGGGATCGGAAACATACTGCATACCGTAGTTATTAAAGATAACAAACATACCGCCGTTGTAAGGATCGGGAGCAATGCCCATTTCCATCTGATCTGAACCGTCTCTATCATTCATATATGTACCCAAATTAATAACACCGGTTGCATAATGAGTTGTGCCGAGAGTTTTCTGTTTAAATGTAGTGGCAACAGAACCGCCTTTTTTCAATTCAGCTTTGGTCTTTACACTAACTCCCTTCTTTAAAGCACTGTTTACATTAATACCTTCAAAAGTAATCGGACAAGTAAAACCTTCACCGTTAACAGTTCCGTTTGATCCGTTATGTGCCTGCATAACATTGTTGCTTGAACAGGAAACTGCACTTACATTGAAAATAACTTTCTTAACCTGTGTCTTTGAAGAATCAGTATAACCTACAACACCGTAAGTATTACCGCCCAAAGGGTTACCAAAGTTATTGTTGGTTGCTGTAGCCGTAGTAAGCATACATACAACGGGCAATGTATCGGATTCAACATTATATCCTGAAGTATATGTTGTTCCGGGGAATAATTTTTCCTTTGTTAATGTAAAATATGTAGCTGCTGTTGAATCTTCAACGAAATTTGAACCGTCGTATCTGTACAGCTTTGCACCATAAGCTATTCCGTATTCTGCAGTTAAGTTGATATCTTCATATCTTTTAACTTCAAGAGTTGCTACGTCGGCTGTAGGTGTAGGTCCGCCCGAAGATGAACCTGCTAAATATTTCATACTTCTGAATGCTTTGGTTTCAACATTGTTTCTGAAATAAACTGCTCTGTTCAGATTATATGATGAACCGTTATTATTCATTGATAAATGAATTACAGTTTCGTTATCGGCACTGCCGTTGTAATGAGTAGTAGAAGGGTCAGCCGAAGGAGCCCATCCGAGCAAACTGAAATCTGTAACATTTCTGGCAAGAACATATGATGAGGAAGCACCACCCTGTGTTAAATTAACATTTATATTGCTGCCGTCATAAGTGATCTTGTACTGTTTGTTAACGGTTGCAAATGAACCGTCATCCTGTTTAACTGTTTCTTTAGTATTTACTACATATCCGCTTGTAGCATTTCCGGCAATCGATTGAGCATCAGTAATGATTTCTTCAAGCTGATTGGCTACCAACTGAGCATCTTCCTGAACTGCAACATCAAGATTAGCCTTTGAATATGCACCCAATGTGTTTGACATGATCGTTAAGATAGCAACCATAACGATCGAAAAAACTGCAATGGATAAGAGTAATTCAACTAAGGTATAACCTTTATTAGATTTTTTCATAAAGACCTCCATATCAATCAACCTCTATCACACCAAATCTTCCAATATTAACCGAACTGGAATTGTTACCCTTGTGTACCGTAATTTCGATATCACTCTTATACTTCGTTGTTTCAGAAGCATA
>CACZOG010000279.1 GCA_902782715.1 uncultured Lachnospiraceae bacterium
AGGTGATCACATGATTAAAAAAGAGATGATTGCAATGTTACTCGCAGGCGGTCAGGGAAGCAGACTCGGTGTGCTGACGGCAAAGGTCGCAAAGCCCGCAGTTTCTTTCGGAGGAAAATACAGGATCATTGATTTTCCGTTAAGTAACTGTATCAATTCGGGTGTCGACACTGTCGGTGTTCTTACACAGTATCAGCCGCTTCGTCTTAATACCCATATCGGAATCGGTATTCCTTGGGATCTTGACAGGAATATCGGTGGAGTTACGGTTCTTCCTCCTTATGAGAAGAGCACGGACACCGAATGGTATACGGGTACCGCCAATGCTATCTATCAGAACCTGGATTATATGGAAAGCTATAATCCCGATTATGTTCTGATTCTTTCGGGAGACCATATCTACAAAATGGATTACGAAGTGATGCTCGATTTCCACAAGAAGAGCGGATCCGAAGTTACGATCGCGGCTATGCCCGTTCCTTTGGAAGAAGCCAAGAGATTCGGAATCGTCATCACGGATGAGAACAGGAAGATCACGGACTTTGAAGAAAAGCCCGAAAATCCCAGAAGCAATCTTGCTTCGATGGGAATTTACATCTTTAACTGGAAGACGCTTAAGGAAGCACTGCTCGCAAAATCCGACCAGCCTAATCTGGACTTTGGTAAGCATATCATTCCGTACTGCCATGAAAAAGGCTCACCCATGTATGCTTACGAATACAACGGATACTGGAAAGACGTTGGAACGCTTCATTCGTACTGGGAAGCAAATATGGAACTTATCGATATCGTTCCCGTATTCAACCTTTATGAAGAATACTGGAAGATATACACCAAGTCCGATACTCTGCCGCCTCAGTATATAGCGGATAATTCGGTTATTGAGAAATGCCTTATTGGAGAAGGAACGGTAGTTTGCGGGGAAGTATACAATTCCATTATCGGTTGCGGGGTTACAATCGAGGAAGGAACCGTTATTCGTGATTCCATAATCATGAACGATACATATATCGGAAGCGGTTGTGAGATCAACAAAGCGATAATAGCAGAAAACGTTAACATCGGTAATAATGTCAGACTTGGTATTGGGGACGAAGTCGACAATGAGACCGATCCTCATATTTACAATCACGGACTTGTTACTGTCGGTGAGAAGAGTAATATTCCCGACGGAGTATCTGTCGGAAAGAACTCTGTTATCGCAGGCAATATCAAGGCAGATGATCTGGACAATATGTGTTTGGCAAGCGGCAAGACATTGATTAAGGCAGGTGATGAAGCATGAGAGCGATAGGAATCATTTTAGCGGGCGGACATTCTAACCGCATGAGAGAACTTGCGCAGAAACGTGCGATTTCGGCCATGCCCATTGCCGGCAGTTACAGAAGTATCGACTTTGCTTTAAGTAACATGTCCAATTCGCATATTCAGAAAGTTGCAGTTCTTACTCAGTACAACGCAAGAAGTTTGAACGAACATTTAAGCTCATCAAAATGGTGGGATTTCGGCAGAAAACAGGGCGGACTTTATGTTTTCACACCTATTGAAACGTCTGAAAACAGCAACTGGTACAGGGGAACCGCCGATGCCATCTACCAGAATCTCGAATTCTTAAAGATGAGTCATGAACCTTATGTTGTGATCGCATCGGGGGATTGTGTTTACAAGATGGATTACAACAAGCTTCTCGAGTATCATATTGACAAAAAATCCGATATCACGGTTGTTGTCAAAGAGATGCCCGAAGGAGAAAATGTAGACAGATACGGCGTGCTTAAGATGAATGAAGAAGACCGTATCGAAGAATTCGAAGAGAAACCGATTGTAGCAAAATCGAATATCGTATCCTGTGGTATTTATGTTATCAGACGTCGTCTTCTTATCGAACTCATCGAGAAATCGAACGAAGAGGGAAGATACGATCTGGTGGCTGATATTCTTATTCGCTACAAGAACATGAAGAGAATTTTCGGATATCGTCTCAACAGCTATTGGAGAAATATCGCCAGTGTTGAGGATTATTATGAAACCAACATGGATTTCTTAAAGAAAGATGTCAGAAACTATTTCTTCAGAGAGTATCCCGATGTTTACTCAAAGGTGGACGATCTTCCTCCCGCAAAATACAATGTGGGCGCACAGATAAAGAACAGCCTTATTTCCAGCGGAAGCATCATCAACGGAACAGTGGAGAACTCCGTTATTTTCAAAAATGTTTTCGTAGGAAACAACTGTGTGGTTAAGAATTCGATCATTTTGAACGATGTATATATCGGAGACAATACTTATCTTGAGAACTGCATTGTCGAAAGCAGGGATACGATCAGAGCCAACTCCAACTATGTCGGAGAGGGTGAGATTAAAATTCTGATCGAACAAAACGACAGATACTCAATTTAAAATCCTAATGATGCGAGGAGGGGAAAAAAATGAAGATTACAGATGTTAGGGTTAGAAAAATGACGGACGGCGGCAAGCTTAAAGGCGTTGCGAGCATTACATTCGATGATGAGTTCGTAGTACACGACATTAAGATTATCGAAGGCGAAAAAGGATTGTTTGCGGCTATGCCTTCAAGAAAGGCCGGAGACGAAGGTTACAGAGATATTGCACATCCCATTAAAACAGAAACAAGAACTTATATTCAGACAGAAGTCCTTAAGGCTTACTCGGAAATGCCTGAGGAATGATCGGAATAAAGTATCAGGGGATAAATATAGGAAACAAAGGGAGCGGACTGAGGTCCGCTCCCTTTGTTTGTGTCAGAGTATTCAAATCGCTTAAATATATGATATAATAAACTGTTATATTATTGTTTGAAGAGGGTTTTGAAATGTTTGTTATAGCTGGACTTGGAAATCCGGGTAAAGATTATGAGAAGACAAGACACAATGCGGGCTTTTGCTGCATCGATGTTCTTGCATCCAGATACAATATAAATATAAGGGAAAACGAGCATAAAGCGCTTGTCGGAAAGGGTTATATCGAAGGGCAGAAAGTCATTCTGGTAAAGCCACAGACTTACATGAATAATTCGGGAGAAGCCATAAGGGAGATCACCGATTATTACAAAGTCGATCCCGAATCTGAACTTTTGATCCTTTATGATGATATCTCGCTTGATGTCGGAATGTTAAGGATAAGGGATAAGGGCTCGGCCGGCGGACATAACGGTATAAAGAGCATAATATCCCATCTCGGCACACAGAATTTTTTAAGGATAAAAATAGGCGTGGGCGATAAAGTGCCGCAGGGCGACCTTGTCGACCATGTTCTCGGACATTTTAACGCCGACGATTCGAAGATGATGAAAGAGGCTTTCGAAAAAGGCGCCGAAGCCGCAGTAATGCTTTTGGGCGGCGATCTTGAAAAAGCCATGAACATTTATAACAGAAAGAACAAACCGCAAGAAGATAAAGATGGAAGTGTTTTATGATCCGCTTTTTGAAAACGACGAATTCGAAAAAGCGACAAAACTTTTAAAAGAAAAAAAGAATATATATGTACCCAATACGACTGACAGCCAGAGAATTCATCTGTCCCATGCTTTCGGTCTTTCTTTTGATGTCCGTCTGATCGTCACATATGACGATATCCGTGCGGTAGAAATTCTTGAAGAGAGCAGAACGTACGATAAGGAATCCGTATATTTTAAGGGAAAGGACATCTGCTTTTATCAGGCTGACATCTGCGGTAATCAGATAGTCGGCGAGAGAATGAAGACTTTAAAGAATTTCAGGGAAAAGGAGAAACTGACGGTCATTACCACGATAGATGCCCTGATGACTCCGGTTGTTCCTCTAGAGGTTTTTAACAATAATATCATTAACCTTAAAGTGCATGATACATGCGAACTTGAGGCTTTGAAACTAAAGCTTGTTCAGATGGGCTATGAGATGTCCGATGTGGTGGAAAACCCCGGACAGATGAGAGTTCAGGGCGGCATTCTCGATGTTTTCGATCTCACACTCGACAATCCTCTGAGGATCGAATTCTGGGGCGATGAGATCGATTCGATAAGATTCTTTGATGCGCTCAGTCAGAGATCTATCGAGAAAGTTAAAAACGTGGTTTTATATCCTGCCACCGAGACCTTAATGAATGCAGATCTTTTAAGGGAAGGCCTTAAGAAGATCAATAAGGAATCAAAGGAATACGAGAAGGTTTTAAGAGACAGATTCAAAACCGAGGAAGCTGCGAGAATTAAATTCGAGAGAGAGAACCTCGAGCTTAAACTCTCCGCTTTTTCAAATAAAGTCAACCTTGACGGATACTTAAAATACTTTTATCCGAAGGCTATGGGCTTTTTAAATTTATTTGAAGGAAGAAATGTTTTACTCTGCATAGATGAGCCCAGGAAGGTTGAAAAACGTGCGCTTGAATGCGAAGAAGAATTCAAGGACAGTTTTACTCACAGAGCTGAAATGGGATATGCGCTTCCCGGACAGCTTAACCTTTTAGAGAACTATTCCGAAGTGATCAGACAGACGAAGGATTTCTCCTGCGTCAAACTTGCCAGTTTTGATGATACGAGTAAGGATAAGGGCGATTTTACGGTCAACTTCAATCCGATGAGCGTACCGAGTTACAACGGTGCTATCAAAGAACTCATCAAGGATCTGGAGAAATATCACCGCGAAGGATACCGCGTTCTTGTTTTCTCGTCATCGAGAACGAGAGCGAGAAGGATCGCGGATGACATTACAAGAGAAGGCATTGCAACCTTTTATTCGGACAACCCTTCGAGAACGCTTAAACCCGGCGAGATCGCAACATATGCGGGCACTTTGAAAAAAGGATTCGTTTACAGGAATCTTAAATTTGCCATGCTTTCGGATTCCGATATTTTCGGAAGGGACAGAAGGCGAAGAAGAGGCAAGAAGTATTCCGGTCAGAAGATCATCGATTATAACGAATTAAAGGTCGGCGATTACGTCGTTCACGAAGAATACGGCATCGGCATTTACAAGGGAATCGAGAAGATAAGCCAGGATAAGATAACGAAGGATTACATGAAGATAGAGTATGCGAAGGGCGATAATCTTTACGTTCCCGCAACATCCTTCGACATCATAGGCAAATATGCTTCTTCGGATGCGGCAAAGCCGAAATTAAACAGATTAAACGGCAAGGAATGGGTTGCCACAAAGGCCAAAGTAAAAGAGAGCGTTGTGGAGACCGCAAGAGAACTTGTCGAGCTTTACGCAAAGAGGCAGCAGCTTAAAGGCCATGTATACGAAAAAGATACCGTATGGCAGAGAGAATTTGAGGAAATGTTCCCTTACGAGGAAACAAGGGATCAGATAGATGCGATAAACAGTGTCAAAAACGACATGGAGAGCGGAAAAGTCATGGACAGACTTATCTGCGGAGATGTCGGATTCGGCAAGACGGAAGTTGCGATCCGTGCGGCTTTCAAGGCGGTCATGGGCGGTAAACAGGTTGTTTATCTTGTTCCGACCACCATTCTTGCGGGACAGCATTTTAACACTTTTAAGGACAGGATGAAGGACTATCCGATATCCATAGAACTTATGTGCCGTTTCAGATCTCCCGCACAGCAGAGAGCCACGGCATCGCGTTTAAAGAACGGACAGGTTGATATCGTTATCGGAACTCACAGACTTCTTTCGAAAGATATAGAGATCAAAAATCTCGGCCTTCTGATTGTTGACGAGGAACAGCGTTTCGGTGTCGGTCATAAGGAAAAGATAAAGAAATTAAGAAATGATGTCGATGTACTGACTCTTTCGGCAACTCCCATTCCGAGAACGCTCCATATGAGTCTTACGGGAATAAGGGATATGTCGCTTCTTGAAGAAGCGCCCGTTGACAGACTTCCGATACAGACATTCATTCTTGAATATAACGAGGAATTCATAAGAGAAGCGATCAACCGTGAGATATCAAGGGGCGGTCAGGTTTACTATGTTCACAATGTCGTAAGAGATATAGATCTGGAGGCTGAAGCGATTGCGAAGCTCGTTCCGAATGCGAGAGTAAGATTCGCCCACGGACAGATGAACGAGAGAGAACTTGAAGACATCATGTACGAATTCGTACAGGGCGAGATCGATGTCCTTATAGCGACCACGATCATCGAAACGGGGCTTGATATTCCGAACGTAAATACGATAATAATCGACAATGCAGATAAATTCGGACTTGCACAGCTTTATCAGCTTCGCGGAAGAGTCGGAAGAAGTAACAGAAGCGCATACGCATTCCTTATGTACAAGCAGAATAAGGTTGTAAGCGAGATAGCGCAGAAGAGACTTGAAGCCATAAGGGAATTCACGGAACTGGGTTCCGGATTCAGGATAAGCATGCGAGATCTTGAGATAAGAGGCGCGGGCAATCTTTTGGGATTCAAGCAGTCAGGTCATATGGAAGCAGTCGGATACGAACTTTACTGTAAGATGTTAAACGATGCGGTCATGGAAGCCAAAGGCGAAGAAAAAGCCGAGGAATTTGAGACAAGGATCGATCTTAACATTGACGCATATATGCCTGCCGAGTATATTATTAACGAAAATGAAAAACTTCTTTTATATAAAAGGATCGCTTCCGTTGCGGGCAAAGTGGATTATGATGAAATGACAGACGAGCTCAACGACCGTTTCGGAAAGGTTCCGAGAGAAGCCGAATTCCTTTTAAGACTGGCGCTTTTAAAGAGCGAAGCCGCAAAGGAATACGTAACTCTGATAAGAGGTTCGAACGGTAAGATAAAGGTTGAACTCTATCCGAAAGCAAAAGTCGATCCGGAGAGGATAGTTGATTTCGTTAATTCCTATCACGGACAGATAAGATTTATAAACGGATGCAATCCAGGATTTGAGATAGCCTATAAAACATGCGGCTTAGAAGAGAAGGATGAAGAAGAACTTCTTGTAACGGCGGAACGATTTATTAAAGACATGAGGGCTATCATAGAGAATTAAAAGTGTTACGACGGTTCGGCACTTATTGAATTTGAAGCGAAAATGCGATATAATATAAGTTACGTTTGCAGGCAAAAACGTCTGTAAATAACGAAGGGAGACCAGTATGAAAACAGTAGAAATCAGAGAAATTTTTAGAAACCGCGAACAGTATTTCGACAAAGAGATCACGATCGGCGGCTGGGTTAGAAACAATCGTGACTCCAAATCTTTCGGTTTTCTCGTCATCAATGACGGAACATTTTTTGAACCGATCCAGGTAGTTTACGGTAATAATTTGAATAATTTCGATGATATCTGCAAGATAAATATCGGTGCCGCGTTACTGATCACAGGTACGCTTGTGGCTACACCCGATGCAAAGCAGCCTTTTGAGATCCAGGCTTCGAAGATCGAAGTTGAAGGCGAATCGACACCCGATTATCCTCTTCAGAAGAAGAGACATACACTTGAATATTTAAGAACCATCACACATCTTCGTGCGAGAACAAATACTTTCCAGGCGGTATTCAGAGTACGTTCGCTTTGTGCATATGCGATCCATAAATTCTTCCAGGAGAGAGATTTCGTATACGTTCACACACCTTTGATCACAGGTTCCGACTGCGAAGGTGCGGGCGAGATGTTCCAGGTCACAACATTAGACCTTGCGAACGTTCCCATGACAGATGACGGCAAAGTTGATTTTACAAAAGATTTCTTCAACAAGCCGACAAACCTTACGGTTTCAGGTCAGTTAAACGGAGAAACATATGCTCAGGCATTTAAGAACATTTATACATTCGGACCTACATTCAGAGCAGAGAACTCCAACACGACACGCCATGCGGCAGAGTTCTGGATGATCGAGCCCGAAATCTCTTTTGCCGATCTTGAAGATGACATGCTTCTTGCAGAGAGCATGATCAAATACATCATCAGATACGTTATGGAGAATGCTCCCGAAGAGATGGCATTCTTTAACAGCTTCGTTGACAAAGGCCTTATCGAGAGACTTGAGCATGTTGTAAATTCCGATTTCGGAAGAGTTACATATACGGAAGCGATCGAAATTCTCGAGAAGAACAACGATAAATTCGAATACAAGGTATTCTGGGGATGCGATCTTCAGACAGAGCATGAAAGATATCTTACCGAAGAAGTATTCAAAAGACCTGTATTCGTTACAAATTATCCCAAGGAGATCAAGGCTTTCTATATGAAGCTTAACGAAGACGGCAAGACTGTTGCCGCTATGGACTGTCTCGTACCCGGAATCGGCGAGATCATCGGCGGTTCTCAGAGAGAGGACAATTATGACCTGCTTCTTGAGAGAATGAACGAACTCGGACTTAAGAAAGAAGATTACGACTTCTATCTTGATTTAAGAAAATACGGTTCATCACGTCATGCAGGCTTCGGCCTCGGTTTTGAAAGAATGATTATGTACTTAACGGGCATGGGCAACATCCGTGACGTCATTCCTTTCCCCAGAACCGTAAACAACTGTGATCTATAATTTTTCGGAGGCATAAATAAATGGAACACATCGTAGTACCCAAAGGATACAAATCTCCGCAGACAATCAAAGAAACTGAAAAAGCAATTAAGGAAGTAAAGGACTATTTCGAAAGAGCTTTGGCCGATGCACTTGATCTTACACGTGTATCTGCTCCTCTTTTCGTATGGCCTTCATCAGGTCTTAACGATAACTTAAACGGTGTTGAAAGACCTGTTACATTCGGCATCAGAGAACATGATGATGCAGAGGTTGAGATTGTTCATTCGCTTGCCAAATGGAAGAGAATGGCATTAAAAGAATACGGCTTTAAAAAGGGCGAAGGTCTTTATACCGATATGACCGCCATCAGAAGAGATGAAGATACAGACAACCTTCATTCTATCTATGTCGATCAGTGGGACTGGGAAAAGATCATCGACAAAGAAGAAAGAAACATCGATACATTAAAAGAAACCGTTTTCAGGATCTACATGGCTATCAAGCAGACGGAATTCTATGTATGCGGCAAGTATCATTTCATGGATCCGTTCCTTCCAAACGAGATCTCTTTTATAACAACGAAAGAACTCGAGGAAATGTATCCCGATAAGACTCCCAAGGAAAGAGAGAATCTTATCACCAAGGAAAAAGGTGCGGTATTCCTTATGCAGATCGGTGACGATCTTGCAAACGGTGAGCCTCATGACGGAAGAGCTCCCGACTATGATGACTGGAAATTAAACGGTGATATTTTGGTATATTATCCCATACTCGGAATGTCATTTGAATTATCTTCAATGGGCATAAGAGTTGATGAGGATTCTCTGGCATATCAGCTTAAGAAAGCAGGCTGCGAAGAAAGAAGAGAACTTCCTTTCCAGAAAGCAATCCTTGAGAAGAAAATGCCTTATACCATCGGCGGCGGAATCGGTCAGTCGAGAATCTGCATGTTCTTCTTACAGCGTGCACATATCGGTGAAGTACAGTCTTCGATATGGCCCAAAGAAGTATACGAGATCGCAGAAGCAAACGGCATCAACATACTTTAATTGACAAGGAAACAATAATGGACAAAGCGTTAAAAAGATATATTCTTCCCATCGTTTCGGTTCTTGCGATAATCGTATTCGATCAGTGGACCAAGCTTCTTACACTGAAGCATTTCTTTATAAACGGTGAGCAGGATATATCCATAATCAACAAAGTCCTAAGGATCTGTTTTGTGCAGAACGAGGGAATGGCCTGGGGTCTTTTTCAGAACAAACAGATCGTTTTTATCGTTATCACTCCTTTGGTGATCGCAGGACTTATTTATATTTATTATAAAATGCCGTTCGAGAAAAAATACATCGCCATGAGGGTATGCGTTATATTCCTTATGGGAGGTGCGATAGGAAATCTCATCGACAGGATCGATCTTATCGACAGGGTTTCTCTTCTTGAAGGCGCATTCAGAACAGGTAATATTTTCCACGGATACGTTGTGGATATGATATATGCGGAAATCATCAATTTTCCTGTCTTTAACATTGCCGACAGCTTTATTACGATAGGTTTTGCTTTATTGCTGGTTTTGATCATTTTTGTATACAAAGAGAAAGATTTTGACGTGATTTTTCCCGGAAAGAAAACAAGCAGTGAGCCTGAGACAGCGGAAAAATCCGAACAGTCGGAAAGCGAAGAGGCTTTGAAAACAGATGAAGATAATTGATGCGCATACACACATTTTTCCTGACAAGATAGCCACTAAGGCTTCGGCATCGATAGGTGATTTCTACGGCATCCCGATGAATTCGGATGCATCGGTGGGATCACTTCTCGAACTCGAAAAAGAACTCGGAACATCGCATATGCTCGTATGTTCCTCGGCTCTTTCGCCCGCACAGGTTACAGGGATCAATAATTTTATTGCGAAGGAAATCGGTGAACATCCCGAATTCGTCGGATTTGCGGCAATGCACCGCGATATGGAAGATTTTAAGGAAGAACTCATAAGGGTAAAGAACCTCGGAATGAAGGGCGTTAAATTCCATCACGATATGCAGCAGATCGATATCGACGATCCGAAGCAGTATCCGATCTACGAGGCGATGGAGGAACTGGGACTCGCACTTCTTCTTCACATGGGTGATGACAGATATGATTATTCCGCACCCGAGAAGATGGTTAAGGTTGCAAAGGATTTCCCTAAGCTTAAAGTTCTCGGAGCACATTTCGGCGGATATCGCAGATGGTCGGATTCAATACATAATCCGAGACTTGATAACGTTTATTACGATACATCAAGTTCGCTTTTCATGATGGATGCCGCAACTGCTGTAAGATTTATAGATCATTTCGGACCTGACAAATTCTTCTTCGGAACTGATTTCCCTATGTGGGAGCCCAAGAAGGAATTTGAGAGATTTATGAAACTTAATTTGCCCGATGATGTGAGACAAATGATTTTATATGACAATTTTGCGAGAGTTTTTGACATTACAGACTAGTTTATTTTGCGTGAGAAAGTGGGAAAACGGATGACAGACAATTTTGTTACAATCAAAGAATTTGTTGATGAGATCGGAAATAAATATGCTGATAATATCGCATACAGATTTTTCCGTGAAGAAGTAATCGAAGACAGAACATATACCAACTTAAGAAATGATGCTTTTTCTCTGGCAAGTTTCTTTGTATCCAAAAAATTCGTCAATAAGCATATAGCAATTTTAGGAGGCACAAGCTACGAATGGGTTGTGTCTTTTCTTGCTGTTATAATGAGCGGAAATATCGTAGTTCCCATTGACAAAATGCTTCTAGAAAAAGAAATGATGTTCCTTTTTGAACAGGGAGACATCGATATCATTCTTTATGACGAAGAGTTCGAACAGATTGCCAAGAATGCGAAAAAAGGCATCAAAAAAGTCAAGAATATCTACTGCATGCTTTCGGAGGATTTTGCGGAGACCTTAAAGACGAAGGAAGTCGAACTGCCCGAGACAAACCCCGACGAACTTGCCGAGATCCTCTTTACTTCCGGAACTACGGGAGTCAGCAAGGGCGTAATGCTCTCGCAGACAAATATCGTAAACAACATTATTGAGATAAGAAGAAAAGATTACGCTTCAAACGTTGCGGGACAGCCCGTTGTTTTAAGTGTTCTTCCGATCCATCATACATTCGAATTAACTGTTGATAACCTGGGTATTTTAGCATACGGCGTTACGATCTGCATTAATGACAAGCTTGAGAACATAGCTGCCAACATGAATCTTTTCAAACCTTCGGTTATCCTCATTGTTCCCGCCATAGCGGAAGCTTTATACAAGAAGGTAAAAGATGCAATGAACACGCCTTCGACCGCGAGAAAAATGAAGGGCGGTCAGAAACTGGTGGATGCCGCAAAGGTTTTAAAAATGGATGTCCGCCGTTCGGTGTACAAACAGCTCCTCGATAAATTCGGCGGAAACTTAACCAACGTTGTAGTCGGCGGTGCCGCACTTCGCCCCGAGATCTGCGAACTATTCGACAAGTTCGGGATCAATGTTTATCAGGGCTACGGGTTGACTGAATGTGCACCTCTGGTTGCATCAAACGATCCCGGCAACAACAAAGTGGGTTCGGTAGGAAAATGCGTTTCCTATATGGAAGCGAAGACCATAAACGGCGAGATCGTTGTTAAGGGTCCGGGTGTCATGCTCGGATATTATAAGAATGAAGAAGCCACTAAAGAAGCGATCAAAGACGGCTGGTTCTATACGGGCGACCTCGGATACATCGATGAGGACGGTTATATCTTCATTACAGGAAGAAGCAAGAACATAATCATTCTTGATAACGGTAAGAATATCTATCCCGAAGAACTCGAGGATAAGATCATTACGATAGACGGCGTAAAAGATGTCTTTGTATACTCTGACAAGGGCAGACTCTGCACGCTTATCTTACCCGAGAATCCCGGTGACAAAGATAAGAAGAAGGCTATCGAAGGAGCGATCAAGAAATTAAACGAAACCCTTCCGGCTTACAAGAGAATCACGTTTATAAGCTTTACGCACAGAGAGTTTCCCAAGACCACGACGCTTAAGATAAAGCGTAAGGATCTTATGGAAATGATCAAAACACAGCTTGTCAAAAACGAAGTGAAATATGTTCCCGCGTCAAATCCTACCGAAGAAAAACTGGTCAATGCGTTCGAACAGATCTTATCGAAGAGAGTCGGTATCTACGATGACTTCTTTGAACTCGGCGGAGATTCGCTCTCAGCTTTGGAACTTGCCGCAATAGTAGGGATCAATGCACAGGAACTGTATGAATATCCTACGGTAGAATCGCTTGCGAGATTCATGCAGGGAACCAATGAATTCGAAGCGGAAGAAAACAGAGTGGATGTCAATTCGATCATCTTAAAGAATTCGAACGTACTTTACAAGAACCCTCATAAATGCGTTTTCTTAACGGGTGCCACGGGCTTCCTCGGAGCGCATATTTTAAGGGAACTTTTAAGAAACAAGGTTAAAGTCGTATGCCTTGTAAGAAATGAAGAGAGATTAAGACAGACTTTGGGAAGATATTTCCCGAAGGAGTACAAATATTATAACTACAAGGTCGTAAAAGGAGATATCGAAGCACCGCATTTCGGACTTAACGATGTCGAATATTCGATCCTTGTAAGAAAAGTGGATACCGTGATCCATACGGCTGCAAACGTTCATCATGCGGGTCATTACGAAGACTTCGAGAGAACCAACGTATGGGGCACACAGAACGTTATCAATTTCTGTAAGGATGCGAGAGCCGTTCTTCATTACACATCCACCGCATCGGTTAACGGCGTCGGAACCGTTTCGATCCCCAAGACCGATAAAGTGTTCGATGAATTTGTCCTCGATATCGGACAGAACTACGTTCAGAACGTTTACATTCATTCGAAGTACAAAGCTGAAGAAGCCGTTCTTCTCGCAAGACAGGACGGATTAAAAGTTAATATCTACAGAATAGGAAACCTGACATGGAGAATGTCCGACGGTATGTTCCAGAAGAATGCGGAAGACAACGGATTCATAGGAAGAGCCAGAGGTTTGTTCAAAGCAGGTCTTTACAGCCCTGAAATGGCTGAATTCCCGATGGATTTCACAGCAGTTGACGAATGTGCGAATGCATATGTCAAACTGGTTCTTCACAACAGGATCAACAACATTTATCATTTGTACAATCCTCATCTTTTTACCATCGAGAAGCTTGCCAACAAACTGCTTTTCCCCTGCAAGGTTGTATCCAGGGAGCTTTTTGACAAACTCATCCGTGAAAAGATCATGGACAAGGACGTTGCAGTGCTTTCGTTCTATTCGTCTATCGCTTCAAATTCAAGAAACGTTCCGGTCAAGAACGATTATACCTGCGGAGTGCTTCAGAACTTAGGTTTTAAGTGGTCCAAGATCGGTTTCCATTATCTTAAATACATAAAGAGATTTATGTAAAAAAACATGTAAGGTCGTAATACAGGTGAAAATAGGTATTGATATCGGCTCTACGACGATAAAGTCCGTAGTGTTCGATGATTCGGGAAATTTAATACATAAAAGTTATGAGCGTCATTTCACGCTGATCACGGAAAAGACGCAGGAAGTAATAAAGGGCCTGATCGACAAATTCGAGATCAAAGAACCCGTGATCTGTGCGATATCCGGTTCCGCGGGAATGGGACTTGCAGAGAAGGCGGGAATACCTTTCGTTCAGGAAGTGTACGCAACAAAGGTTGCAATCTCCAAACGTCTTCCCGATACGGATGTTGTTATAGAACTCGGCGGAGAGGATGCAAAGATCCTTTTCTTAAAAGGCAATCTCGAAGTCAGAATGAACGGAACCTGTGCCGGCGGTACGGGTGCTTTTGCCGACCAGATGGCATCCCTTATGCAGATCACGGCTGATGAGATGAACGAACTCGCTAAAAATGCGGAGAAGATCTATCCCATCGCTTCAAGATGCGGCGTATTCGCCAAAACAGATATTCAGCCCCTTCTTAACCAGGGTGCGAGAAAAGAAGATATTTCAGCGAGTATTTATTCTGCGATCGTCAATCAGACGATAACAGGTCTTGCACAGGGTCATCCCATTGAGGGAAAGATCGTATATCTTGGAGGACCTCTTACTTTCATGTCGCAGTTAAGACTCGCTTTTGACAAGGCACTTAACTGTACGGGAGTCTGTCCTGACGACTCTCTTCTTTTTGTTGCCATGGGTGCAGCATATTATGCAAATGAAGCAGTAGATCTGAACGAGGCATTAAGGATTATTTCCGAAGCTAAGGATTCCATCAGGATCTCTTCGCTTGAGCCTTTGTTCAAAAACGAAGAAGAGTATAAAGAGTTTACCGAAAGACATGCCAAAGACAAGGTTGAGAGGATCGAAGGAATACCTTACGAAGGCGAAGCATTCCTGGGCATCGATTCCGGCTCTACCACACTCAAAGTAATCCTTACGAACGACAAGGGTGAGATCCTTTATTCAAGATACGAATCCAATCAGGGTAAACCCATTGACGTCGTTGTGGAATCGTTAAAAGAAATGTATGCAAAGTATCCCAAAGCACATATCGCATCAAGTGCGGTTACCGGATACGGCGAAGACATGATAAAAGCCGCTCTTAACGTTGAATACGGAGTGGTTGAAACGGTTGCGCATTTTACCGCAGCCAAATTCTTCCTTCCCGATGTTGAATTCATTATCGATATCGGCGGACAGGATATGAAATGTTTCAAGATAAGAAACGGTGCGATCGACAACATATTCTTAAACGAAGCATGCTCTTCGGGATGCGGATCTTTCCTTCAGACCTTTGCTTCTTCGATGGGATATGAGATAGCCGAATTCGCGAACTTAGGACTCTTCGGAGACAATCCCGTGGATCTGGGTTCAAGATGTACCGTATTTATGAACTCTTCCGTAAAGCAGGCTCAGAAAGAGGGCGTTACGGTAGAGAATATTTCCGCAGGTCTTTCGATAAGCGTTATCAAGAATGCGCTTTATAAAGTTATCAGAGTTCATTCCGCTGACGAATTGGGAAAGAAGATCGTCGTACAGGGCGGTACGTTCTTAAACAATGCGGTTCTTCGCGCATTTGAAAAAGAAATGGGCGTTGATGTAATAAGACCTGACATTGCGGGAATGATGGGTGCATACGGTGCCGCATTATATGCCAAGGAACTCTACAGGAAAAAGGGCAATGCTCATGACGAAGGTTATGAGGGCGTTATTTCCGATGAGGAACTTAAGACATTCTCTTATGATGTTAAAAGCGTTACTTGTAACGGATGTAACAACCACTGTCAGCTGACGGTCAATACATTCAGCGGCGGCAGAAGATTCATCGGCGGTAACAGATGCGAGAAACCCGTTACGAAGAAAGCACAGGATGATTCGTTAAATATCTACGAATATAAAATTTCCCTTCTTAAAGAATACTCAGACAATTTCTCAACGAAGAGCGAAGAAGAAAAGAAAAACGATATGTCCGATAAAACGGACAGAAACAAAGTTATCGGTCTGCCTCTTGCAATGAATATGTACGAGATGCTTCCTTTCTGGTACACGTTCTTTAAGAGCCTCGGATATACGGTTAACATTTCGGGCTTTTCAAACAGAGCAATGTATATAAAGGGCCAGGGAACGATTCCTTCGGATACGGTATGCTTTCCTGCGAAGATGATGCACGGTCATATTCAGACATTAATCGAGATGGGCGTGGATGTTATCTTTTATCCCGGAATGACATATCATTTCAATGAGAAAAAGGGCAGAAACAATTACAACTGCGCGGTTATCTCGGGATATCCCGAAGTAATCGGAGCCAATACGGTTAATTTCGGTGATATTGTTTATATCCGCGATTATGTCGGACCTCATGTCAGAAAAGTATTCCCGACGAAGATTAAGGAAATACTTGAGAAGAGACTCGGCGAAACATATGACAAGGCTGAAATTAAGAAAGCCTGCGATGCGGCATATGCGGAATATTACAATTATGTTTCAAAAGTCCGCGCCAAGGGCGAAGAAATAATTGCAAGAGCCAAGGAAGAAGACAAGAAGATTGTTCTTCTGGCAGGAAGACCTTACCATGCGGATCCCGAAGTAAACCACGGTATTCACAAGCTCATCGCAGGGCTCGGATTTGCGGTTGTAAGCGAAGACTGCGTTGCATACAAAGTCGGCAGATTCAGCACCAACATTATTGCTCAGTGGACTTTCCATCAGAGACTGTTTTCTGCTGCAAAATTCGTTGCCGACAACGATGATTTCTTTATGGTTCATCTTGTATCGTTCGGCTGCGGTCTTGATGCGTTAACGACCGATGAAGTAAGAGAAATACTTGAGTGCAAAGGAAAACTTTATACTCAGATAAAGATAGACGAAGTAACCAACCTCGGTGCCGTAAAGATAAGACTCAGAAGTCTCATGGCGGCCATCGAATCGGGAAAGGGGGACAAGGACAATGGCTAATACAAACGAAAGCCCCCATTTTGTAAAAAAGATAATGTTTTCAAAGAAAATGAAGAAGGATTACACCATTCTTTCACCAATGATGTGTCCCATTCATTTCAGACTCTTAAGACCTGTATTCCAGAGAGTCGGATACAAGGTCGACATTATGGAAAACGAAGGCCCGGATGTTATTCAGAAAGGTCTTAAATACGTACATAACGACATCTGCTATCCCTGTTCGTTAATTACAGGACAGATGCTAGCAACAATGGAATCGGGCAAATACGATCCCAATAAGGTTGCAATGATTATCACGCAGTCTGGCGGCGGATGCAGGGATTCAAACTATATAAACCTGATGAGGAAAGCTTTTGAGAGAGCAGGTTATCCCAATGTTCCTTTTATTTCCGCAAATACCTGGAACATGGAATATGCACCCGGAATCTTTTTATCTCCCGTAACGCTTCTTTCCGCAGCTGCGGCACTTGTTTACGGCGATGCGCTTAACCTTGTTTCAAATCAGGTAAGACCTTACGAGGTTAACAAGGGCGAAACCGACAGGCTTCTTGACGAGTGGATAGAAAAACTCGGCAAAGGATTTTCGAAAGCAAAGAATTTCTCCGTTCATGCGATGAGAAAAACCGTGGATGAAATCTGCAGATCTTTCGCTGAAATAGAGATTAAAAAGGTTCCCAAGGTAAAAGTAGCGGTAATCGGCGAACTGTATCTTAAATATTCGGTTCCCGGAAACAATCATCTGGAAGAATTCTTAACCGAGCAGGACTGCGAATATTTTATTCCCACCGTTCTCGGATTCGGAGCTTACAAAACAAACGGCGCACTCGAAGATCTTCGCACTTACGGCGGAAAGAAATTAAAGAGAATCATCATGGAAATCGTGATGAAGTATTATTTCTTTATCGAAGATCTTTTAATCTCGGGCATTGAAAAATGGCCGCAGTTTACGCCTCCCGAGAGAGTCAACGATTTAAAGAAACGTGCCGAGGGTATTATCGATACGGTTAACAGCATGGGCGAGGGCTGGTACCTTGCTGCAGAGATGCTTGAGCTTGCGGAGCACGGATATGAGAATATCATTTGTGTTCAGCCCTTCGGATGCCTTCCATGCCACGTTGCGGTTAAGGGTATGCTTAACAAAGTAAGAAGGGTTAATCCCAAGATTAATTCGGTTGATATCGAATATGATCCCGGTGCTACCAAG
Source organism: uncultured Lachnospiraceae bacterium (assembly GCA_902782715.1). Lineage (GTDB taxonomy): Bacteria > Bacillota > Clostridia > Lachnospirales > Lachnospiraceae > UBA3766. The sequence goes on from CACZOG010000279.1 coordinate 18,107, forward strand.
GTTAACCAGGAAAACAGAATAAAACTTATGCTTGCGGTTGCAAGAGAGAATCTGAACGCAGAGACAGACAAAGAACAGTAAAAGGTGAACAGATGGCAAAGTACAACAGCTTAAGCGATGAATTGCAGAAAAGAATACGAGAAGACAGGGCCAAAGGTCTTGCCAATCCGTATGCGTTCAAAGACGAAAACGTTGTAAGAAGAGAACCCGACCATGATATCGCGAATATCTGGCGCCCCGCATTTGTGAGAGATGCGGAAAAAATCATGCACTGCCCGTATTATGTGAGATACATGGATAAGACTCAGGTTTTCTCACTTTGCAAAAATGACGATGTGTCAAGAAGAGCAACCCATGTTCAGTTTGTTGCAAGAATTGCCAGAAACATAGGAAGCGTACTTAATCTTAACTGTGATCTGATCGAAGCAATGGCGCTTGGCCATGACATCGGACATACTCCTTTCGGACATGCCGGCGAGAGAAAATTAAGCGAGATTCTTCATAAAGAAACCGGAAAGTATTTTAATCACAATATTCATTCGGCCAGAGTTCTGACCACAATTTTTCCTTTAAACTTAAGTTTA
>CACZOG010000280.1 GCA_902782715.1 uncultured Lachnospiraceae bacterium
GAAAGCGATTTGTTCGGTCTTCTGTATATGACAAGATTTTCATCAAGTCCGTACGCGGTAAAACCTTCTCTTAATATCTTCCACCAGAGCGCCGTATCTTCGCTTTTGATATCCGGCATGTCGATCAGTTCCTTCTTTACAAGGTTCGTATCAAACATGACCGTCGAAGTGAAGATAGTGGTATTCTTCATTGCGCCTTTATGGTCAAGGGTTTCGGGAACCCTTACCGTTTTTCCCGTAGGTTTTGCATCCGAATCTCCGAATTCGTAACCCGTAAAAACGAATGCCGCATTTTTATCTTTCATGAATGCAAGCTCTCTCTCGAGTTTGTTCTCTCTCCAGAGATCGTCCGCATCAAGAAAAGTTATATATCTTCCTTTAGCCTCTTTGATACCGGCGTTTCTTGCCTTAGCCGCCGAAGAAGCTTCTGTAAGCGACATCACTTTTATTCGTGTATCAAGTGTGCCGATCTTTTCAAGTTTCTCTTTGGAATCGTCCGTCGAGCCGTTCTCCACAAGGATGAGTTCCCATCCGGAAAATGTCTGATCCATAACGCTTCGAACGGTATCTTCAATGTAATTTCCCGCATTGTGAACCGGTATTATGATGCTTACTTTATCTTCCATCCGTTATTTCCAATCCGTAAAATATTACCTTTTCCGATAACAAATATATCCGTTTCGCTCATAAACCGTTTCGTAATAAAACTCGATATTAAGCGCATCCAACATCATTAACGTTCCGTAATCCTGCTCGATCCAGTCTTCCCTGTAATGTGGATATTTTGCAAAGAACAGATACTCGGGATCCGTACCGTAATAGTCATTGTGAAGAATGAAATTAAGTCCCATTCCCTCGGGTATGGCAAGTATTGCTTTGGGTTCCATCGTGTACATAAGAACCGTATTCTCCCAGGGGTCATCACTTTCTTTTACGCCTATCGCATCTTTCAGATCGTTTTCAAGTTCCCGCCACTCAGCCGTCTGAGCTTTGGTGTAATACCTTTCTTCGCCGGCGAAATTCCTAAGGTTGACCGGCAGGAACAAAAGTCCCGTTGCATTGCAGATAACGATGGCCCAGGCAAGGTATCTGTCCTTCGTCATCATCAGAAAGTACAACGAAAAGATGACCGCAATTTCCGTTCCCCTCATAAACGTATCGGGAACGATAGTGTATAAAGTCATATACATGAAGAAGAACATACATATGCTGTAAAGCGAAACAGCTGTAATGATCACATCCTCTTTCTCTGCGTTCTTTGAGAAGATCGTGATCACTGAGCTGACTGTGATAAGCAGCGCGATCATTACATGGAATATATATACTCCGTTGCTTTTGACATAAAATCTCAGATCGAAAAGTCCTCGCAAGCCGTCAACGAACATTCCGGCAAAACTTTTTATCGCCGCAAAAATATGTCCTTCGCTTATCGCTCCTAACAGCATTTCGGTCTTGCCGATATTGTAATTGCTCGATATCAGGTGAAGTATTCCGTAACTCGGAACCGTGATGAGCACCATGGCAATGATCGAAAACGAGATCCTTACCCAGAGCGGCTTCTTTGCAAGCAGTGCAAAAACGTAGACCGGTATGCAGAAAGCAAAAAACGTGTATACCTGAATCGCATAAAGGATCAAAAGCGGAGTGATCACATATTTGATCCATTTCGGACATTTGTTGTCAAAGAACATTTTATAAAGCAGTCCCGCAAGTACGATCGCCAGTGCATATCTGAATATCTCGGACATGTTGGTGTTAAGATAAAGGATCAGCACTATGCTGGTAACCTGTACAAGAATAAGTTTTATCAGGTTATTCTTCTCAGGTTTTACCAGCACCAGAAACAGTGCATTGGCCGCGGTTATATATACCATGTTGCAGATATATACAAACGAATAACCAACCGGGAAGATGATCGCGGGAATAAAGTAAGGCGCAAGTATCGCCGCATTCCACGCAGAGCCCGTACCGACTAAAGCATGATTTGCATCGAATCCCCAGTACCCCTTTGGAGCAAGGTAATTCGAATAGGTTTCGATAAGCTTTATATATACGGCTTCATCGTTCCATTTAATGCCAGGCAGAGCCACATATCCCTGCGAGATCCATTTGATCGCCATAAACAGAAATGACAGTAAAAACGGGGTAAGCACAAAACAAATCTTTAAAGGCAAATCTCTCATGTTTTGTTTTCGTGAACTACTCTTTTTCTGCATCTTTACACTATCTACCCATGATATCATTTCATAATTAAGTGTATTATATCACAATAAGAAGATTCATACCACAAAAATATTGCTTATTGACCGTCTTTTGTCCGTTAATTCGGGCTTATTTTGTTCAATAGACTTTTGGCAAAAAAAATGATAATATATTCGTGAATTTGTGCTTATGAAGGGATGGTTATCATGTATAAACTTTTAATCACCGGCGGAAACGGACAGCTCGGCCGCGCAATCAACAGCCTTTACTTAAAAAGAGACGACATCGAATGCATAAATACGGATGTTGCGGATCTTGATATAACCGACCTTAATGCGGTATTAAATTACGTTGAAAAATGCAGACCTTATGCGATCGTAAACTGTGCCGCACATACTGCGGTCGACCTTTGCGAAGACCAGGTCGATCTTGCATATAAGATCAATGCGATAGGTCCCAGAAACTTAAGCATCGCCGCAGAAAAATACGATTGTAAAATGATGCAGATAAGTACCGATTACGTATTCGGCGGAGATGCATCCGAACCCTATATCGAGTTTGATGTACCAAACCCTCAGGGTGTATACGGAGCAAGCAAACTTGCCGGTGAAAACTTTGTAAAAGAGTTTTCTACAAAATACTTTATCATCCGTACAGCCTGGCTTTACGGCGACGGAAAGAATTTCGTAAAAACAATGCTGCGTCTTGCAGAAGAAAGAGATGAAGTCGGAGTCGTATGCGATCAGGTGGGAAGTCCCACAAGCACATTCGAACTTGCAAAGGCAATGGATAAACTTCTCTTTACCGACAACTACGGAACTTTCCACGGAACATGCGAAGGAGTTTGTTCATGGGCGGATTTCGCGGAAGAGATCTTTAAACTTGCGGGAAAGAACACCAAAGTTAACCGTCTGACATCCGATCAGTATCCTGCAAAAGCAAAACGTCCCGCATACTCGGTTCTTGAAAACTATATGTTAAAACTCACAACCGATTTCATGTTTGCAGACTGGCACGATGCACTTAAGGAATACATGGACTGGTTACAGAAACAGTAATCATTCAAATCATAAATAGGCTTATAAACATACAAAAAACCGGAGCATTTCTGTTCCGGTTTTATTATTGTCTTTTGTTTTATCTGTCCTTTTTATCGTACAATTACCAAACAGTAAAGGAATGCGAATGCTATTCCCAAGATCGCTCCGCAAAGTACCTGGAAAGGTGTATGTCCGACGAATTCTTTTAACTTATCGTCATTCGAGATTTCCGATCCGTTCTTCTGGAAAAGTTCTATGAATTCGTTTAAAACTTTTGCCTGATTTCCGGTCTCTCTTCTTACACCGGTCGCGTCATACATAACAACTATCGCAAGTAATCCGGCTATTGCGACAAAGTAGGACGAAACTCCTTCGTTAATGACCAGTGAAGTTACCATTGCGCATACCGCAGCCGAATGACAGCTCGGCATTCCGCCTGAGCCGATAAGTCTTTCGGCAACAAATTTTTTGGTCATGCATAAATGAATAATGGTTTTGATTATCTGAGCCAGAGCCCAGCTTAAAGCCGCAGACATAAGGACCTCATTTCGAACGAGGTCAAGTAAAAATGTTTTCATTTTCTCTGATAAATCCTTTTATTCGGCGGAAGGCATATTATAAGACTCGCCGTATACCGTTGCACCGGGGTTGATCGTTCCCGATTCGTTGTATATTGCATAGCCGTCCGCAGTATTTGTAACGTTTCCTCCGGTCAATGTTAAAATCGACGTTCCCCTGTTGTTGTAAATAACCGGATGAAACGAATCTCCGCATCCTGAAACAGTTCCGCTTACAATTTCCATTGTACCGGAATTGACCACGGTCATAACCGTGGATTTGCTGTGTGAAATATCGGAATCCTTAACCGTAAGCACGCTGCTTCCGTTCTCCGAATTCCATATGGTGACCGAGTCTGTATCGTTTGTCACGGTAACTCCCTGAAGAGTAAGATCTCCGTAGTTTACGATACTTTTTGAGAACTCGCCGTCAACGGAGTTGGTGATAGTGCCCGCTCCGTATAAAGTCATTTTTCCGTTATTGATGATAGTATCTTCTCCGATGCCGTCAATGGTAAAACCGCCCATTTCGATGCTTATGTCAGAGCCGGGTGCGGTATTTCCGCCGCCTTTAACATCTTTGGTAAGATACAGTCTTTTGGAATCCGTTCCGACGTAGTTGAATGCATCCTGAAGAGAATCAAATCCGATCCCGTCAACCGTTACGGGTTTGTCCTGATATTCAAAGTATACATTAACCGTCTCTTTGCCGGTCGTGTTGGATGTCTCGAGCATCCATGTGGCAACATCCCAGACTATTGTTGCATCCTTGCTGTTTGATTCGATCGAAACAGCTTTGTAATAATTCTTATCGGGTGCACTAGCCTGTTCTTCGCCGTTAACTATATATTTAACTTTAGGATCTCCAGGTTCTTCGGATTCACATCCTGAAAACATGAATGTTACCGCCAGAAGGGAGGTCATCAACAAATATTGTAATTTCTTCATTTTTCCAGTTTTTTAGGTTTAAAAACCCTCTTGTTTTATTAAAAATTCACTTCGCAATTATACAATTATGTGAACCGATTGTCAATTTCAGAGTTCCACTCTTCCCTCGAGCGCACGAAGAAGAGTTACCTCGTCAATGTATTCGATATCGCCGCCGACAGGCACTCCGGATGCAATTCTCGTAACCTTTATTCCCGTCGGTTTGATAAGCTTGCTTATGTACATTGCGGTAGTCTCGCCTTCAAGTGATGCATTGGTTGCAATGATAACCTCATCGACATCGCCCTCGAGTCTTTCTATCAGTTCTTTTAACCTGATATCTGCGGGGCCTATTCCCAGCATCGGAGATATCGCACCGTGAAGAACGTGATAAACTCCCCGGTATTTGCCGGTTTTTTCATACGCAGCAAGGTCTCTGGGATTTTCTACGACCATAATGGTCTTTTGGTCCCTGCCGGGATCGGAACATACCGGGCAGAGTTCGGAATCCGTCATGGTAAGACATTCCTTACAGTAATGCGTATGTTTCTTTGCATTGCCGATCGCATCCGTAAGCCTGTTTACCCTCTCTTCGGGGAGACTTACGATGTAATATGCCATCCTTTGCGCGGATTTGTTTCCTATGCCGGGAAGACGTTCGAGCTCTTCTATTAATCTGTTAATATATCCGCTGTTAATTTCCATATTTTAGAAAGTAAGTCCGCCGAAGTTCATTCCGCCGGTCATATTGCTTACTGCCTCGTTGTTGGCTTCTTCAACCTGATTTAAGATATCGTTCATGCATGCCATGATAAGATCCTGAAGATCTTCAACATCATCGGGATCGAGTACTTCCGGATTTATCGTAACATTCTTAACTTCTCTCTTGCCGGTCATTGTAATGCTGATGGCATTTCCGCCTGCCGTAGCGGTGAATTCTCTTGTTTCCATCGCCTTCTGGCTTTCTTCCATCTGACGCTGCATTCTCTGCGCCTGCTTCATAAGATTGTTCATGTTTCCGGGCATCATTCCACCGGGATATCCGCCTCTTTTGGCCATTGTTAAGTCCTCCTGTTTATTGTCCTAAAACTCATTCTCATCAAATCCGTCATCCGTTTCTATCGGCATATTGGGCATTTTTGAATGAGGTATTTTATTATATCTGTCACCGTTCTCGTCAAGAACGAGTTCGTATGTAACTTCTTTTCTTACACGTTCGTTAAGCAGACCCTGTAAGATCTTCGAATGGGTTTCATCGCTCAATCCGTCATACGCGTTTTTCATCTTGCACACAAGAATGAGCACGTTTGGTTTCGAAGCATCCATTGAGCATTCGACCTTGCTCATCCA
>CACZOG010000281.1 GCA_902782715.1 uncultured Lachnospiraceae bacterium
CATTGCATCTGTAAGATCAAAAATCGCCGATTGAGGATCTCTTGTAACCAAAGCCAAAACATCATCCACTTTAATGTCCTGCTCATCGCCCTTGTACGCAATCAGTTTTTCAAGTTCGTTTCCTATTCTCATCATATCAAGTCCGGTACGCATTAAAAGGGTATCCATCGCAGCTTTGGAGATTCTTTTACCCGAATCGGAGATGTTTTTTATAATCCATCTTTCAACATCTTCCTGTTTCTGATCATTAATCTCCGCAACATGACCTGAATCTTTTATGGCAGCATACAAGCCCTTCTTATTCGGTGCATCCGTCTCCGTGAAAATCAGATAGGTTGTTTCGGGAAGATCTTTTACGCATGCTTCAAGATCCGGATTGCTCTTTGAAAACAGTTTGCTGTTCTCTACAAGAATTACTCTTTTCTCAGCCATAAAAGGATAGCTTTGCGCCATTTCGATTATCGAACCGGCATCAACCGTCGAACCGACAAAGAGCGAAAAGTTCATATCCTGCTTAAGCACCTCAAGCGAATCGCTTCCGAGAAGATGCATAAGGAGTTTATTCCTGTATGTTCTGACCACCTGCTGTTCTTTTCCGAAAAGAAGGTAAACATGGTCAAGATTATTCGATTTTAACTGCTCTCGAATCGTTTCCATAAACTTCCGTTTTCCGTAAACAAATGAATTTCTGTTTGCCTGTAATTACCATTTGATATTATTTTGCAATATCATACACACTGATTAATTATATTATATAACCATCTCTAAAACAAGTTGCCGTCATCCGATGCTTTTGTCTCGCCGAACAAATCAGCGTATGTAAAATCTATTTTAAAATAATACTGACACACCCGTCATAATCGGTTCTGAAGACTTTGCTTCCGATTATCGAAAGGTTATCAAGCGTCTCTTTATGCGGATGATTGTAGGTATTGTTAAACCCGCAGGATATTACCGAAATCTTCGGATTTATGATTTCAAGAAAAGACAGATCATTGGTGTTTTGAGCCGAACCGTGATGGGAAACCTGATAAATATCCACTCTGCCGCTTATATGCAGATCACCGATGCTTAAAACATCCGGGATTCTCTTTTGAGCGACATCATCGCAGTCGCCTGCAAACAGTACGTTTCCTTCTTTTAATATCATAAGAACCACAAGAGAACAAGCGTTGGAATCGTCAGTATTAATATTATCTTCGAGCGAAGGCGAAAGAACATGGAATTCCGGACCGACTGCGTTGGGTTTCCTGTCATCTGTTTCTTTAATAGAATTATCATTTGGTACAAAACAGTCACCTGTCAGGGATTTTATTACACGGCAATTGTTCTTTAATGCTCGTTCTTCAAGTTCTGTCATCTTCTCCTTATCGCTTAAAACAGCAGGGATAATCAGTTCCCCGACTTTTCTGTCTCCCGTATCAAACATCTCTTTTATTCCGTTGGTATGATCCGCATCATCATGTGAAATGAACCATGCATCCACTTCCCTGATACCGTAATAATCCAGATAAGGTCCGATTACATATTTATAGATTTGTTTTTTGTCTGTAGAGCCTCCGTCGTAACAGTATACCTGTCCGTTATATTGGACACATACGCACAGTCCCTGACCCACATCAAGAAACTCAATCCTGTTTTCTCTTTTATGGTAAAGAAACCCTAAAAGATTAACACCCATCAAAATCATTATCAGGAAAACACCTGAAAACTTCGTCCTTTGAATCCTTCTGATTTCGGGCGCATCATTGTATGCCGGGTTCATTCTGACTTTATTGTTCAGTTTTTTTCTCAGTCTGTATGCTGAAAGTTTTACACGATAAATCGAAACCGCACATAAAAGGAAAACGGATTCGTATATAAAGCATCTGAGTGTATTTCTTGCGCCCGTAACGATACTTGAAAAAGGCAGCATCATATCAATTCTCATAACCGTTTCATACAATGCCAATACCAAATGTATCAGGTAAGAAAACACATTAAGTCTGCCCGATAAAATAAATTCACGGATATCATAATCAACGAAAACCAAATTAATCAATCCATGAAAAATACGTGTATCGGTAAACGCACCGAAGGCAATGCACAATACCCCTGCTCCCAAAAGAAATGACATTCCCGGAATCAGAATCATATTTAAAAGAATCGAGTACAGAGGAATTCTGTAATATGTATTTACCATAATGGGTAAAGTTGTGAGGCTTACCGACAAGCTGCCCGTTACAGATTCAATTATCGGAGAATTCATCCTGCCGAAGGTTTTAAACATCGGTGTAACTGCAGCTATACCTATTATTGC
>CACZOG010000282.1 GCA_902782715.1 uncultured Lachnospiraceae bacterium
TCCATACGACGCATTCATAAGGCATATATCCGTACCAAGGATTTTAACTTCAGTTTAAACGGACTTACGGGTTTTGATCTTCACGGCAAAACGGTCGGAGTTGTCGGAACAGGTAAGATCGGAAGGATCTTCATAGATATCTGCAGGGGCTTCGGAATGCATGTAATAGCATATGACAAGTTCCCGGCTGAAGGTTCGGGAATTGAATATGTCTCCCTTGATGAGATCTGGGAGCGAAGCGACATCATTTCATTCCACTGCCCGTTAACCGATGAGAATCGTCATATGGTAAACGAAGACAGTATCTCGAAGATGAAGAAGGGCGTGGTACTGATCAACACTTCAAGAGGCGCTCTTATCGATGCGGAAGCTTTGGTAGAAGGAATCAAACAAAGGAAAGTCGGCGCGGCCTGCCTGGATGTTTACGAAGAGGAATCGAACGTATTCTTCCATGATTATTCCAATCACATCGTGGATGACGATACGCTGGCACGTCTGATCTCAATGCCGAATGTTATCGTAACCTCGCATCAGGCATTCTTAACCGAGGAGGCATTAACAAATATCGCAGATACCACACTTGATAATGTTAAAGAGTTCTTTGCCAATGATTACAGTAAGAATGAAATCTGCTATAAATGTCCTGAGGTTGCCAACTGCAAACAGGAACATTCTAAGAAATGCTTTTAGATTTAAGAATTGATTGTAACGGAAACGGTGTAAAAATATGAGAAAAACTTTAGGATTGATCATTTGTATTATGTTTACAATTTTATTTGCAGGATGTCAGAATTTAGGCGGCGAACTGATCGTAGGTGAAAGAATACAGACCTCGGAGATCAAAGATTTTTATTACACGGTATCAACATCGACAAATCCGCCCGATTTCTGGAGATATCGTTATTACAAAGACGGGGATAAGTGGGTTTTCCATTATGAGAAAAGAGAGGGCGATCACTGGCCTTTGTCCGAGGATGATATTACCCAGTTTTGCGATGTTGATCTTACCGATGCTCAGAGAGACGAATTCTTCTCTTACATCACAAACGGAAAGGTAACTAAAAGAGAAGAGAGCGCCGATTCAGGCGACGGAGGCCCATGGCTCTATATTTACTGGGACGGCGACAAAGACGAATATCAGGTTTATTCGTTTGAATCCTATGGAAAGCGGCAGGAATTTGAAGCTTTCAGCGAGTCACTGATTCAGTAATGTTTAATGTAAAATATGGCATTTCGATACCCAAATATAAGGGCAGCGGAATGCCTTTTTTATTGGCAAAATTTTTAAAATGGTTTACAATCGAAACCAGAGGTTACGAAACGAAACCGTGGCTATTGATACCATGATTTTCTTTTTATTATAATTACAAATGAACCGAATGGCGCCGAAGGAGGAGAGGTTTGTGGACGGCAAAGACGAACTGATATTGGAAATGATTGAGGGAAATGCCAGAGTGAGCTACCAAGAACTGGGTGATGCTGTCGGAATCTCAAGAGTTGCCGCTAAGAAGCGTGTGATGAAACTGGAGAGAGAGGGTATTATTCGAGGATACAATACATGCATCTATCGCGAAGATGAGGTTACGATGTTCCTTGATATCGTGACGGCTCCGGGGAAGATGGAAGAAGTTATCAGGGTTCTTGGAGACCGTACAGCTTACATTCGTCAGGTTTTCGAAACTACCGTGGAGAATCACGTCCATATTGTTGCTGTCTCCGATCAAGCCACAAACCTCGGGTACCTGATAAAGATGATCAGGAAGAAATGCGGCGACAACATCGTCGAGATGCATTCTCAGACCGTAAAAAAGGTCATCAAAGACGTTTACGCTAATATAGACTATGAGCCGGATGGTGAAGTAAAAAAATAACATCCGAAGAGGGGGATTTATGGCAACATATGTGATCTCTGACATTCACGGTCAGTATGATATGTTCATGGAAATACTTAAAAAGATCGATCTTAAGGATACGGATATGCTTTATGTTTTGGGAGACGTTCTCGACAGAGGCCCGCATCCTATTAAGGTTTTGTTAAAACTTATGGAAATGCCGAATGCGATCTGTATCGTGGGCAATCATGAGTATATGGCTGTGGAGTGTCTTTCGTTTCTTTTAAAAGAAGTAACAGACCGTTCCTTAGAAGAACTGGATATTAAAACACTCGACAACCTCGTTACCTGGCAGTATAACGGCGCTAAGACCACGATCGACGAATTCAGGGAATTATCAGCCGAAATGCAGGAAGAAGTGATCGAGTTTCTTAAAGACTTCTCGATATATGAAGAATTAAGGGTTAATGGAAAAGAGTACCTCCTGGTGCATGCGGGACTTGGCAATTTCGAACCCGGAAAAGATATCGATGACTATTCCCTTTACGATCTTATCTGGCAGAGAGCTGATTATGAGAGAACGTATTACGATAACAAGGTCGTGGTGACCGGTCATACGCCGACACAGATGATCGAGGATAATCCCAATCCCGGATACATCTATAAGAAGAACAATCATTTAGCGATCGACTGCGGAGCATATTTAGAGGGCGGCAGGCTTGCTGCGGTGTGCTTGGAGACTATGGAAGAATTTTATTCTTCGCCGGCTGCGGAAGACACAATATAGGCTTGATAATTATATAACTATGGTTTACATAGAAGGACAAATAATGTACAATTAAAGGGTGTTGGGGAGGCACAAAGGGTTTGATGTATTAATGGGGTTTAAGAAAGTAATGAGAGATATTTGATTTTTATAACAAACACGGAAAAGAAGTTCTTTTATTTGTGTTTGTTTTTTTATTTTAAATCCCGATCAATGAAGTAATTGTTTTGAGGTAGTGTATGTTTAATATTGGTATCTGTGATGATTCTGAGGAATTCAGAAAAAAATTAGCCAATCATATTCAAAAGTATTCTCAAAGACACTCGATTGAAACAGAAATAATAGAGTTTAGTTTTGGTTATGAAGTTTTAGATTATTGTAAGAATTCAAAAGATAATCGAATGATAGATGTGCTTTTCTTGGATGTAGAGATGGAAGCCATGTCCGGAATAGAGTGCAAAGATCTGCTTAAAAATGAACCCCTTGTATGGAGGATCTGTTTTGTGACCAACCATCAGGAGGCTGTTTTTGAATCATTTTCCGTTAAAACAATGGGATATATAATAAAGTCTTTTGATCTGCAGAAAGTAGATACTATTCTTGATTCTCTGATAAAGGAAAAAAATGAAGTTAAAGCATTGTCTTACATAAGTGTAAGCGGCGAAAAGAAAGAAATTCTTATAGACAATATTTCTTATATAGAAGCTGAGGGCAGTTATGTTTTGATCCATCTGTCAAACGGAGAAATGAAACCCATAGTGATATCCAAAAAATTAGGACAGATAGAAGAAGAATTAAAAGGAACATCTTTTATAAGGGTGCACAGATCATATATCGTTAACATGGCTGACATACGTGCGGTCGGAAAAGAACTGTCAATGGAGAGTACGAATAATAAGATTCCTTTGGGAAACAGGTATAAGGATTTCTTCACAACGCAGTTTCATCAGTTTACTTATAAAATGATCATCAGAGGAAATGCCTGATAATAAGGGAGAAAAGAATGACCAATATTCTTGATATTGGAATATATATAGTTATTGTAGTTATCATATATATTCTGGCATATATGATTGTAATGAATACAAGAGTAGTACCTAAGCTGAAAAACCTGATTGGGATCCTTCTCTTCTGTTTAGTACATATAGTGCTTGGGATATTCCTGTCTTATGACGATGTAACATTTCTTTCGGTCATAACAATGGCAATCTTACCGTTATTTGTATTTGGCAAAAAAGCCGGTAAATGCATTCTGTTATATCCGTTTGTATTTAATCTGACGGGAATTGTCGGCGTTTCGACAGCGTTTGTTTTTTCGATCATATACAAACTGCCGTTAAATATCATTCTTGAGAATAACCGGTTTGAATTATTGTGTCATCTGATACAGATGCTGGTGCTGTTTTTATGGTTTGCCTTAAGATTGATAAAGAATGATTATAACAAAGAAATAGAATTTACCACGAAGCAGTATATAGTATTGGATACTATCGGTATCATCTCTTGTATAGGAATAGGTGCAATCCAAACGATATGCAAAGGAGACGTATTCCAAAGAAACGCAACGATCGGCGGCCTCGCTGTTTCCCTGACTTTTTTTATGATGGAAATACTTGTTGTATGGCAGGGAATACTTGAA
>CACZOG010000283.1 GCA_902782715.1 uncultured Lachnospiraceae bacterium
GCATACGAAAGAATTCATCCGAAAGCAATCTTCGTAACAACTTCCTGTGCATCGGGAATTATCGGTGAAGACATCGAATCGGTTGTTGACAAGGCATCCAAAGAACTCGGAATACCTGTCGTGACATGTTCATGCGAAGGATTCAGATCGAAGGTATGGACTACGGGATTTGATGCGGCTTATCACACGGTGTTAAGAGGTATCGTCAAACCTCCCACGAAGAAGAGCAATAAGATAAACGTTGTCAACTTCTGGGGCTCTCACGTATTCGATGAGATTTTCGAAAGATTCGGATATGAAGCACAGTACATTATGCCTTTTGCTTCGATAGAAGAACTCGAGCACTGCTCGGAAGCTGCGGCAACGGTTCATATCTGTCCGTCGCTTTCGACCTACATGGGTTCGGGCTTAAGCCAGTTGTACGGAGTTCCCGAAATAACGGCGCCTCCCGCATACGGAATAGACGGAACGGACGGCTGGTTAAGAGCTTTAGGGAAAGTCCTCGGCAAAGAAGATATTGCAGAACAGCTTATAAAAGAAGGTCATGAACAATATGTTCCGAAAATAAATGAACTGAAAGAAAAATTCAAAGGAAAGAGAGCATATGTTACCGCAGGAGCTGCCCACGGACAGGCACTCATCCATCTTTTAAGAGAACTGGGATTTGATGTTGTCGGAGCAAGTGTATTCCATCACGATCCGGTCTATGACTCGGGAGACAGAAACATGGATGTTCTGGCGCATGCGGTTTCGACATACGGAGATGTTAAAGACTACAGAGTCTGCAACAAGCAAAGCTGTGAACTTGTTAATGCACTAATAAGAAACAAGCCCGATTTCATAATGGCAAGACACGGCGGCATGACGCTTTGGGGAGCCAAACTCGGAATCCCGACACTTTTAATCGGAGACGAGCAGTTCGGAATCGGATACAAAGGCGCACTTAATTATGCAAGGCGAATCGATGAAACGCTCGATTCAATAGAATTCATACAAAACTTTTCAAAACATGCATCCAACCCCTACACGGAATGGTGGCTGACTCAGGAGCCCGGGTATTTCCAGGGACACAAAGGCGGATGCGGAATAGGAGCATAAAATGTCAGGAACAATAGAACAACCGAGATTTACCTGTGCTCTCGGAGCCATCCAGAGCGTGGTTGCAATCAAAAAGGGAGTACCCATTTTACATTCCGGTCCCGGTTGCGGCGGACAGATTACAAGATTAATCGGACAGGGCGAAGGATACGCAGGCGGCTCCACGGCTCCCTGTACGAACGCGGAAGAGGCAGACGTTGTATTCGGCGGAGAGAAGAAACTTCGAAGCGTAATTGAGAATTCTTTTAAGGTTATCGACGGAGACATATATGTGGTTATGACAGGCTGTACCGCAGCCATAACAGGCGATGACATTGCGGCCGTTACAGGTGAGTTTCAGGCAGATGACAAGCCAATCGTATATGTGGAAGAAGGCGGTTTCAAAAGTAACAACTATGCGAGTCATGAGAGAGTTGTCAATGCAATAATCGATCAGTATGTTGACAAATTCAAAAAAAACGGTGAGAAGATTCCCGGACTTGTGAATGTTTTTGCTTCCATTCCTTATCAGGATCCTTATTGGAGCGGCAATCTGGAGGGCATCAAAAAAGTGCTCGAAGATATAGGATTAAAGGTAAACATTCTTTTCGGAAACGAATCAGGCGGAGTTGAAGAGTGGAAAACCATTCCGCAGGCTGAATTTAACATCGTTATCGGACCGTGGGTTGGAGTAAGGATAGCCAAACATCTTAAAATCAAGTACAAACAGCCTTACATCCAGTTCCCCTATATACCGATAGGTGCAATTGAAACATCAAGATTTTTAAGAGCCGTATCCGAATTCGGTAATCTGGATTCCGAAAAGACGGAAGCATACATCAGGGAAGAGGAAGCCAAATACTATTCACACATTGAAAAGATGGCGGACTTCATGCTTGAGTTCAGATACGGAATTCCCAGAAGGGTTTATACAATTGCCGACAGTAACTACGCTTTGGGATTTTCAAAATTCCTGCTTAACGAACTTGGAATAATTCCCGGACCCCAGTACATTGTGGACGATATTCCGGAGAAATATCAGGACTATGTAAAAGAACAGTTCGCACAGATTTCCGAACTTAAGAAACGTACCGTAGAAGTGGTATTCGATCCCGATGCGGGAAACAATCAGAAACTGCTTGAAGAAGATGCAAAGCTTTACGAAGACAAAAGACTTCTGATTCTGGGAAGTTCATGGGATAAAAATCTTGCGGATAAACTTCATGCCGACCTGCTTATCATATCGGTTCCGGTTCAGCACAGACTCATAATGAACTGCGGATATACGGGATATGCGGGCGGATTAAGAGCAATCGAGGATATTTATGACAGAGTCCTTGCAACATACAGATAAAAGAAGGAGACGAGAAAGAAAATGAGACAGATAGCAATATACGGAAAGGGCGGAATCGGTAAATCAACGACTACGCAGAACCTCACGGCAGGACTTGCCGAGATGGGAAAAAACGTAATGGTGGTCGGGTGCGACCCCAAGGCCGACTCAACGAGACTTTTACTTAACGGTCTCGCACAGAAAACGGTTCTTGATACTCTTCGTGAAGAAGGCGAAGTTGACGATCTTGACCTTATCATGAAAAAAGGATTCGGAGGCATACGATGCGTTGAATCCGGCGGTCCCGAACCCGGTGTCGGATGTGCCGGAAGAGGTATCATCACATCAATCGGAATGCTTGAAGATCTGGGCGCATACACCGACGATTTGGATTACGTTTTCTACGATGTTCTTGGAGACGTTGTCTGCGGCGGATTCGCAATGCCCATAAGAGAAGGCAAGGCTAAAGAAATTTATATCGTTGCATCGGGTGAAATGATGGCGCTATATGCAGCAAACAATATTTGTAAAGGTATTCAGAAATACGCTCTTAAGGGCGGTGTAAGACTCGGCGGAATTATCTGCAATAGCCGTAAGGTAGACAGAGAGCACGATCTTTTGAAAGCATTCTCAAAAGAACTCGGAAGCCAGTTAATCTATTTTGTACCCAGAGACAACGAAGTACAGAGAGCCGAGATAAACAGAAAAACGGTAATCGATCACAATCCGACACATCCTCAGGCAAGAGAATACAGACATCTCGCAGAGGCTATTGAAAACAACACGCAGTTTGTTATTCCCAAGCCAATGACTCAGGAAAGACTTGAAGAAATCTTAATCGAGTACGGATTGATGGAGAATTTAAAAGACGGATACGTAATTTAAAAGACACGGAGAGAAACAATGATTTTAAGAACCGCATTCGCGACGAGTGACGGAATAGAGGTTGACAGACATTTCGGAGCTTCAAAAAGATTTGATATCTATGAAATAAATACCGAGTCAAATATTTACAAAAGAATAGACATAAGGACTGTTGAAAATGCCTGTCTTAACCATAATCACGATGACAAGCGTATTGAGGCGGTTGTTGAAACCATAGCGGACTGCAATTATGTTTTCGCGGAATTAAGCGGAACAAGAGCAAGAATCGAGTTGGAGAAGAAAAACATTCAGTCTGTCGATGTAGAAAGACCGATTAAAGATATACTCGATAATATCCTTTTCGGAAAGGTGAAACTTATTGACAAAAGATACGCCGAGATTAAAAAGAAAAGGCTGAATTCCAATTTCACCAAGCTTCAGAAGAAACATCCCTGTATGAGCGGCGGAGCAAATTTAACGGCAGGAAGAATACACCTTCCGGTGAGTCCGTCGTGTAACATCCAGTGTAAATTCTGTACGAGGCAGTTTGACAAATCTCTTATAAGACCGGGCGTAAGCTCGCTGGTTTTAAAGCCCGAAGAAGCAGTTGATACAATCAGAAAAGCAAAGGAAATATGTCCCGAACTGACGGTTGTCGGAATAGCGGGACCCGGAGATACTCTGGCAACCGATTTCGCGCTTGATACTTTTTCCAAAGTTAAAGAGAACTTCCCGGAACTTATCAACTGTCTTTCGACAAACGGTTTTTGCCTTCCTGCGAAAGTCGAAAGGATTGCCGAAATCGGAATAGAAACCATAACGGTTACGGTTAATGCCATAGACCCTGAAATTGAAGCAAAAATCATTGATTACGTAATCGATGAGAAGGGCGTGAAACATGAAGGAGTCGAAGGAGCGAAACTGCTTATTGCCAACCAGCTGGAAGGAATAAAAAGGGCGGCAGAACTTGGAATTGTGGTAAAAATCAATTCGGTTCTGTGTCCGGGAATAAATGATAAGCATATAGAGGATGTTGCGAGAAAAGTATCGGAACTCGGTGCTTCGATTTTAAACATAATACCTCTTATTCCGCAAAACGGAATGGCTGATGTACCGGCTCCGACTTGTGTTGAACTGGATGAAGTCAGACAAAAGGCCGGAAGATACATAGAAGTATTCAGACATTGTCAGCACTGCAGGGCGGATGCTTTGGGAATTCCCGGAAAAGGGAAAGATCTTCATAACGAACTGTACAAAGACCGAAAGGAGGTAGCAGCTGAAACTTTCAGTCACGGTTGATTATGAGTTATATAGAAATCAAAAATTTGAAAAAAACGTTCCGAACGCGCGGAAAGGAAAATGATGTATTAAAAGGCATCGATCTGGAAGTAAGGGAAGGTGAGATATTCGGAATAATCGGATTCTCGGGAGCAGGCAAATCCACCCTTGCAAGATGTATAAACAGACTGGAAGTATGCGATTCCGGAACGGTAAAGGTCGGCGGAGTGGATATCCTTGCACTTAACAAATCGGAACTTTTAAAAGAAAGAAGAAAAATCGGAATGGTTTTCCAGAACTTCAATCTTTTTGATTCGAGAACCGTTTACAAAAACATAGCATATCCGCTGGAAATAGCACACTTCCCGAAAAGCAAAATAAAAGAAAGAGTTTTGGAAACAGCCGAACTGGTCGGACTTTCCGACAAACTTGACGCTTATCCCGGAGGACTTTCGGGAGGACAGAAACAAAGAGTCGGAATAGCCAGAGCGCTGGTTAACAAACCCGAACTTTTAATCTCGGACGAAGCTACTTCGGCGCTTGATCCGCAGACAACAATTCAGATACTGGATCTTTTAAAAGAGATTAATCAAAAATCCGGGATAACCATTTTAATGATAACGCATGAACTTGATGCAATCAGGTACAGCTGTAATCGAATGGCTGTACTGGAAGGCGGAAAAATAATAGAAAAAGGAACGGTTGCGGATATCTTCAACAATCCTCAAAGCAGAACGGGTGAGTTGTTTGCAAAGGTGTTCACCGAGTTCCAGAGCATAAGTCTGACGGAAGGAGCGGGAATATGAGTTTACTTGATTCAAGTGTATGGGAAGTTATTAAAGCTTCTTTTAATCCGGACATCTGGCGTGAACTTGTGAAACCTGTCGGTGAAACCGTTTATATGACGGTCATCTCGTCGATTATCGTCCTGCTGTTCGGAATCATCGTGGGAATATTCTTAACGATAACGGGACCGGACGGACTGCTTCCGCTTAAAATACCTTATCACGCTTCGGGCTGGATGATAAATGTTTTAAGGTCTCTTCCGCAGATGGTAACCATCATTTTGATGATACCCGTCGCCAGGTTAATCTTCGGCAAATCGTACGGAACGAATGCATGTATCATAGCGATTGCCGCGAGCTGTATTCCAATGTACGCAAGAATAGTTGAGAGTTCCTTATTGGAGATAGGAAAGGGGAAAATTGAGGCGGCAAAATCCATAGGAAGCAATAACTTTCAGATAATAACAAAGGTAATTATTCCGGAAACTTTTCCGAGTTTAATCAGAGGGTTCACGGTTGCGGTTATATCAATAATTTCGATGACGGCTTTGGCAGGAATGTTCGGGGCCGGAGGAATAGGAGACATAGCCGTGAGATTCGGATATCAGAGATTTCAGCATGACAGGCTGTTTGCATGCGTGTACATCCTGGTAATTCTGGTTCAGATTACTCAGGGAACGGGAAATCTGATATCGAACAGAATATTAAAAACGAGAAATCTGATTTAAAAGGAGATAGAAAATGAAAAATAAAATTATTCCGTTTATATTATTGGCAACATTATTTGCATCTTTGATAGGATGCGATACAAAAGCAACAAATAACAACGCTCCTACAGCGGAGCCTACGGTTGAAGTAAACTTATCCGAGAATGCAACGCAAGGTACACCCGCAGGAGAAGGAACAGTAGTTTTAAAGGGTATCGCGGATCTGGTTCCTCATTCGGAAATCATCGAATACGTAAAACCCAAACTTGCAGAACAGGGTATTGAAATCGTACTGGTTTCAACGGCAGCAGACGCAACGACAAACGAGAAGCTCAATGCAGGCGAAATAGATTTCAACTATTTCCAGCACGATCCTTATCTTCAGTCCGAGATTACGGCAAACGGATACGATCTTGCAAATGCAGGCGGAATTCATGTTGAACCCATTACTGCTTATTCGGATAAGTATGATTCAAAAGAAGCAATTCCCGAGAACGCCGTAGTGGCAATTCCCAACGATGCAACAAACGAATACCGTGCATTGAGAATTCTTGAGTTAAACGGATTCATCAAGCTCGCCGATTCGGCAAAAGACTCGCTCAGCGCATCTGTAAGCGATATCACTGAATTCATCATTCCTCTTGAAATCGTTGAACTTGATTCCGCACAGATTATTCCTACCAAGGCTGATTATGATTTCTTTATCACAAATACAAACAAAGCACTTGAAGCGGGAATCACATCCAACAAACTCTTCAGCGAAGGCTCAGACAGCCCTTATTCAAACATCATTGCCGTAAGAAGCGAAGACAAGGACAACCCCGCTGTTAAAGCACTCGTTGATGCGCTCCTTGCAGAAGATACTCAGAACTTCATCAGGGAGAAATACAACGGCGCGGTAATCCCCGTGGTTAAGTAATATGGATGGGGACATGTGTATGCCGTGTATACGGCGTGTAAAAGAAGAAGACTGTAAAAGAATACATGAAATATATTCATATTACGTACTGAACACCGCAATCTCATTTGATTTAAGTGTTCCGGATGAGAAAGAATTTAAAGAAAAAACAGCACACATTTCGGCAAAACATCCTTATCTTGTTATAGAAGACGAAGGTGAAATAAGGGGTTATGCGTATGCGGATTTTCTGAAAGAAAGAGATGCATACGCACACTCCTGCGAAGTATCGATATATGTTGATAAAGATTACAGGAAAAAAGGTTACGGAAGGGCTTTATACGAAGCACTTGAAAAAGAACTGACAGAAAAAGGCTTATATAATCTTTATGCATGCATCGGCGATCCGATCGGAGAAGATGAATATCTTAATAACGATTCGGAGAAATTTCACTCCCGTATGGGATATAAGAAGGTGGGAGTTTTCAGCAAATGTGGTAAAAAATTCAATCATTTTTACAACGTAATATGGATGGAAAAAAATTTAAAAGAACCCTCTGATTTAAATGATTACAGTTAAAATGCAGATAAAACATTCTATCTGCATTTTTTACTTAAAAAAGAAAGATATCGCAGGCAGTATTGCGAGGCGGTTAATCAAAGAAGTTATGAATGAAAAAGAGTTAAGAGCGCAGTTTCCGCTTATTGAAAACAGTAAAATCATATATATGGACAATGCTGCGACGACACAAAAACCTCAGTGCGTTATAGATGCAATAACAGAGTTTTACACACGTTACAATGCCAATCCCATGAGAGGAATTTATGAACTGAGCAACCTTGCCACCGATGCATATGAAGAGGCCCGAAACAAAGTTGCATCTTTTATAAATGCGAAGAGTTCGGACGAAATAATATTCACGAGAAATGCGACTGAAAGTCTTAATCTCGCATCCCGTATATTGGATGGAAAAATAAATGAAGACGATGAAATTTTAATTGCAACAAGCGAACATCATTCCAATTTCCTTCCATGGAAAAGTCTGGCTGAAAGGCGTAAGGCGAAAGTAAGATATCTGGATGTGAACGAAGAAGGAGAGATTACCTTCGATTCCCTTAAAGGTGCACTTTCCGAAAGAACAAAAGTCTTTGCCGCAGCATGGATATCCAATGTTCTCGGAAGAGTAAATCCGATAAAAGAACTTGCGCGAATTGCTCATGATAACGGAACACTTCTGGTTGTTGATGCGGCTCAGAGCATTGCTCACATTCCTACCGACGTTCAGGAAACCGATGTGGATTTTCTTGCATTTTCGGGCCATAAGATGTACGGACCCATGGGCATCGGAGTTTTGTACGGCAGGGCGGAACTGCTCGAGAAACTCCCGCCTTTTCTGGAAGGCGGGGAAATGATTGATTATGTGTCGAAAGAAAGAACCGTTTACTCCGAGGCACCGCATAAATTCGAAGCCGGAACGGTAAGTGCGGCGGATGCCTACGCACTTGGCGCGGCTATAGATTTTATTAATAAGACAGGGCTTAACAGGATAGAAAAAAGAGAGGATGAACTCACTCAATATGCATTCGAAAGAATAAAAGGCACGGCTCATGTGAGAATAATCGGATCAAAAGAAGCTGACAGACATAAAGGAATCATATCTTTTAACCTTGACGGAGTACATTCGCATGATGTTGCCAGGATTCTTGCCGAGTCAAATATTTGCGTAAGGGCGGGACATCAGTGCGCCAAACCGCTTCACATTCTTCTTGGTGAAGAATCATCTGTGAGAGTCAGCCTTGGATTTTACAATACAAAAGAGGAAATTGATATATTTGCAAAAGAGCTTTTCAAAGTCAGAGAGCGCATGGGGTGTTAAAATGACGGATTCAGCAAGATATGAGGAAGTGTTAATAAGGCACAACAGATATCCTTCATACAAAAGAATAATAAAAGAGGCTGCATATATCCGGGAAGGGATAAATCCCGGATGCGGCGACGAAATTAAAGTTTATGTCGATATTGAAAACGAAGTAATTAAAGATGCTTCTTTTGACGGTTCAATATGTGCTTTGTCGCAGACATGCGCAGATCTGATGATTGACTCGATTATCGGAAAGAGTGTTAAAGAAGTAATAAAAATTACGGATACGGTTCTGAAAGCATCCGAAAAAAAGGGGGAGTTTTCGCCCGAAGGAAGCCCAATAAACAAAGAAGATGAACAAATCGGCGGACTGGAAATTGTTAAGTATTATTCCGAATCGAAAGCCTTGACAAAGTGTACTCTGCTTGGCTGGAAAACGTTATATAAACTCATAAAAGAAGTGCAATAAACTTTACTTATCGCCAACGATAAAATCAATCGAATTTTCAAAGTTAATTTAGGATGTTACCATAGAAATATCTTACAGAAAGGAAACACGGAAATGAAGAAAACATCATCATTCGGACAAATAAACAGCAAGTGTTGTTGTAAGAATTTTACCCGGACCGAAACGGACGGGGCGTTCGATGTTTATTCCGTGCGTCCTGCTTTTGAGCGATGTTGATTAAAATGCTTGAAATGAACGTTTATGCCCGGGTGCTTTTTTAAAGCCCCGGGCTGTTTTTATGTAAAAAGATGAAAGGAAAAAAATAGAAATGAGTTTACAGATAGAATCACTTTTAATACACGGAGGGGTCGATGGAGACGTTACAACGGGTGCGGTAAATGTTCCGGTTTTTCAAACCTCGACATTTAAGCAGGACGGTCTCGGAAAGACCAGAGGGGGCTGGGAATATGCGAGATCCGGCAACCCCACAAGAGATGCGGTCGAAAAACTGATAGCCGATCTGGAGCATGCGAAATACGGACTTGCTTTTGCAACCGGACTGGCTGCAATCAATACGGTTTTATCCCTTTTTAAATCGGGAGACAAACTTGTTGTTTCGGATAACATTTACGGAGGAACATTCAGGATTCTCGACAATGTTTTCAACAATTTCGGGATCACTTATAAAATAGTCAACACTTCGAATCCTAAAGAAGTTGAAGACGCGATAGATGAAAATGTTAAGGCTGTTTATATCGAAACACCGGCAAATCCGCTTCTTACAATTACGGATATCAAGGCGGTTTCTGACATAGCTCACAAACACGGGCTTCTTTCGATTGTGGATAATACATTCTTAACACCCTATCTTCAAAGACCGATTACGCTTGGCGCGGATATCGTAATTCACAGCGGAACCAAATACCTCGGAGGTCACAGCGATACTCTTTCTGGATTTGTGGTTGTAAATGATAAAGAACTTGCCGACAGACTCTATTATCTTCAGAATGCAATCGGCGGAGTGCTCGCTCCCTGGGACAGTTTCCTGGTTATAAGGGGAATCAAAACACTTGGAGTAAGAATGGACCGACATATCGAAAACGCAAAGAAACTTGCAAAATGGCTTTCCGAGAGCGGATATGTTGACAAGATTTACTTCCCCGGACTTGAATCAGATTCGGGATACGAAATACAGAAGAAACAGGCAGACGGCCCCGGAGCAATGATATCCTTTGTACTTAAAGAAAAATATGATTACAGGAAATTCTTTGAATCATTGAAACTGATAACTCTGGCAGAGAGCCTCGGCGGAGTGGAATCGCTTGTCTGCCATCCCGCAACTATGACTCACGCGGCAATTCCGGCTGATGTAAGAAAGCAGGTTGGAATTGTGGATGAACTTATAAGATTTTCGGTAGGCCTGGAAAACGTTAACGACCTTATTGAGGATTTAAAACAGGCAATTGAGAATTCCATAAAGGAGTGAAAATTATGGATGTATACATGCAAATTCAGGATATGATAGGAAACACACCTATTCTTAAACTTAACCATCTCGGCGTAAAAAAAGAAGTCGGCCTTTATGCAAAACTTGAACTTATGAATCCTGCGGGAAGCGTTAAAGACCGCATCGGGGTATACATGTTAAAAGATGCCGAAGAGAGAGGAATTTTGAAACCCGGAGGAACAATAATTGAAGCGACTGCGGGAAACACCGGAATCGGAATTGCCATAGCAGCACTCAATAAAGGGTATAACGTAATCTTTACGGTGCCGACCAAGTTTTCGATTGAAAAGCAGAAAATCATGAAAGCCCTCGGAGCCAAAATTATCAACACAAGTCGTGAAGAGGGCATGCTCGGAGCGGAGAGAAAAGCTGAGGAACTTTTAAAAGAAATACCAAATTCGATTTCACTGAAACAGTTCAGAAACCCTTCAAATCCTTTATCGCATTATGAAACAACCGGTCCTGAAATTTATAAGCAGATGGACGGTCAAATCGATTATCTCGTGGCAGGTGCCGGAAGCGGCGGAACGTTCTCCGGAATAATGAAATACCTTAAAGAAAAAGATAAGAACATTCAGGGAGTTCTGGCGGATCCCTACGGTTCGATAATCGGAGGCGGCGAACATGCAGACTACGATATTGAGGGAATCGGAAACGATTTCATAGC
>CACZOG010000284.1 GCA_902782715.1 uncultured Lachnospiraceae bacterium
AACAAAGAAAACGAGTCTTTGTGTAACAAACCCGTTAATTTTCTTGTTAATACTTTTGAGGGCGTATCAAAGATCGCTGCAAAAGAAATTGTTTTCAGAATGGATGATCCGGAAAGCGTCAATAAGAATTTTTCTGATTTTAACGAAAACGAGCAACAATTGCTGGCATCGTCATTCGTATCTTTTATGAAAGAAGACGAAAACAGCGGAAAGGTTTATGTATATTCAAAAGAGAATAAATGTTTTGAATATACAAATGTACTTTTTAAATCTTTAAGCGAATGCAAAGTCGAAGAAAAAGATATACTCTGCGAGTTCCTTTCGAAGTTTTATAAAGAAAAACACGATGAGAGCATTGTCCGCCAGAAAAGCGGCGATATGATCAATCTTTTATCAGGCATTCTTCAGAAGGATAAGAACAAACGCGAGGAATGGCTTAAGGAAATAGACGAATGCCAAAATATGGATACATATAAAAAGTACGGCGAGCTTTTAAAAGCTTATTCGCATTCCCTTCAAAGAGGAAGTTCGGTTAACGTTCTTGATTATTACACAGGAGAATACATTGATATCGAACTCGATGAAAACAAGACGATAATCGAGAATTCAAACAAGTTCTTTAACGAGTATTCAAAGGAAAAAAGAAGAGCAGTCAAGTTAAAAGAACTCATAAAAGAGAATGACAAAGAGATCGAATATCTTGAAGAAATGCTTCTTTTCATATCGATATCCGACAACTCGACGGATCTGATGCAGATAAGAGAAGAGCTTGTCGAGAAAGGTTATCTGAAAAAGAACGATAAATACAAAGTTAAGAAAAAGACATCAGGCGTGAGACATTATATATACAAGAACAATTATCACATTTATGTCGGAAAAAACAGCGTACAGAACGAAGAAGTATCGTTTAACATCGCTACCGGAAACGACTGGTGGTTTCATGCAAAAGGAATACCGGGTGCTCATGTTATAGTCAAATCCGATTCGGATAACGATGCGGCTGAATGGGATATGCCTGCTGAAGTATTTGACCTTTGCGGAGCCATTGCGGCGATCAATTCGTCACATTCCGGTTTTTCAAAAGTTGAAATAGATTACACAAGAAAAAAACACTTGAAAAAACCTGCCGAAAGAGAAAAGGGAATGGTCATATATCATACGTATTATTCGATGGTTGCGATTCCCGACATATCAAGGTTTGAATTGACTAGTGTTGGTCCTTGAAGTATAATAACTTTGTATGCAAAAAAACTAAAGGTGGGCTAATTATGATTAAAAGTATGACCGGTTACGGAAGAGGTGAAAAGATTACCGACACCGGCAAATGCACAGTGGAAATTAAATCCGTAAATCACAGATATCTTGATCTTTCGATCAAACTTCCGAGGAAACTCAATATGTTTGAAGGCGAGATCAGGAATGTCTTAAAAGATTACATTCAGCGAGGCAAAGTTGATGTTTTCATCAATTATGAGGATTACTCCAAAGAGAGCGTAAACATTAAATACAATCCTCAGATCGCGGCCGAGTATATGAAACATTTAAGAACAATGGCTGAAGAATTCGACATCGATGATGATGTCAGAGTATCCACACTTGCCAGACTTCCCGAAGTTCTTGTTTCGGAAGACGAGAGCATGAACGAGGATGAAACATGGAAGCTTGTTAAGGAAGTTCTTCTTATTGCATGTGATGCGTTCGTTGTATCGAGAATTAAAGAAGGCGAGAACTTAAAAACAGACCTTCTTGCCAAACTTGATGCAATGGGAGAGAACGTTAAGTTTATTGAAGAGAGATTTCCTGCGATCGTAGAAGAATACAAGACCAGACTTACCCAGAAGATCAAGGAAGTTCTTGATGACAAACAGATCGACGAATCCAGAATTCTTACGGAAGTATGCATATATTCCGACAAGATCTGCGTTGATGAGGAAATGGTTCGCTTAAAGAGCCATATCGAAGCAGTTAAGGAAGCTTTGATCCAGGGCGGAGCGGTAGGAAAAAGACTTGATTTTCTCGCACAGGAATTAAACAGAGAAGCAAATACGACATTATCCAAATCAACCGATGTTGAAGTTGCCAATGTTGCTATCACGATCAAGACAGATATAGAGAAGATCAGAGAACAGATACAGAATATCGAATAAGGAGTTTTTATGAACAAGAACGGCATATTGGTTGTTGTATCCGGATTCTCCGGAGCCGGAAAAGGCACTTTAGTCAGAAAACTCATGGAAAAATATGACAATTACGCTTTAAGCATCTCTATGACGACAAGAGACAAGAGAGAAGGCGAAGAGAACGGAGTTCATTATTTTTTCGTAGATCATAAGACATTCGAACAGAATATCATAAATGACGGACTTCTTGAATATGCTTCGTATTGCGGAAATTATTACGGAACACCCAAAGAGTATGTTCAGAAAATGATCGCCGACGGTAAAGATGTCATCCTTGAGATCGAAGTACAGGGTGCTTTACAGATCAAAAAGAAATTCCCCAATACACTTCTTCTTTTTGTAACACCTCCGAACGGCGAGGAACTTCTTAACAGACTTAAAACAAGAGGCACCGAAACACAGGAAGAGATCATGAGACGTGTTTCGAGAGCCAAAGAAGAAGCCGACTGGATCACCAAATACGATTATCTGGTGATCAACGATAATATCGATGAATGTGTGGAGAATTTAAACAACATGATCATTTCCGCACATAATACACCATCAAGACAACAGGATTTAATTAATAAATTAAAATACGAGTTGGATTCAATATCGAAAGGAGAATAGAAATGTTACATCCGTCTTACACAGATTTGATGAACGTTGTTAACTATGATGCTGTAGAGGCAGGTGATTCACCTATCGTAAATTCACGTTACTCTATAGTTATGGCAACGTCCAAGAGAGCACGTCAGATAATCGACGGTGCAGAACCGCTGGTTGATAATGAAGATTCAAAGCCCCTCTCAATTGCAGTAGAGGAATTGAACAATTCCAAGATTAAGATTGTGGGCTAAAAAATGATTCGCCCATTGGTTTTCCAATGGGTGTTATTCGTTGTGGGTATTTTATGAAAGTTTATTTTGCATCGTTAGGCTGTGATAAAAATCTCGTGGATTCCGAGCATATGCTCGCTGATATATCCAAAGAGCATAAGATAGTGGATGATCCTTCCGAATGCGATCTTGCCATTGTCAATACCTGTGCATTCATCAATGATGCAAAGGAAGAAAGCATCAATACCATTTTAAAACTTGCCGAATACAAGGAAAGCAATCTTAAATATCTGATGGTGACAGGCTGTCTCGCCCAGAGATATTACGATGATCTAAAAGAACTGATCCCCGAAATAGATGCTTATGTGGGCATCAGTGCCGTCGGAAACATTCTTGAGGATATCAACAAGTTAAGCAAAAAGAAAACTCTGGTCGATATGCCCGATATAAATGCGGCTCGGAATGCTTCGGGCGACAGATTTTTTACACCGCCTTATCATTATTCATATCTTAAGATCGCCGAAGGATGCGATAAAAACTGTTCATACTGCTCAATACCCAAGATCCGCGGGTCTTTCAGATCCGTACCCATGGAAGAACTTTTAAAAGAAGCGGAATTCCTTGCAAAAAACTGTGTCAGTGAACTTATCCTCGTTGCGCAGGAGACAACCGTATACGGAAAAGATCTGTACGGTAAGAAATCTCTTGCAGAACTGGTAAATAAACTTACCGAAATAAAGGGTATCAGATGGGTCAGACTCATGTACTGTTATCCAGAAGAAATAGATGACGATCTTATTGAGTTAATAAAGAATAATCCAAAGGTTGTTCATTATCTCGATATTCCTATTCAGCATTCATCTGACAGGATACTTCAGAAGATGGGAAGACGTACGTCTAAAAAAGATATCGAGGATCTTATAAAGAAATTAAGAAAAAATATTCCGGATATTTCACTTCGCACTTCCCTGATAGTTGGTTTTCCCACTGAAACGGATGAAGAATTCGATGAACTCTGTGCTTTTGTAAAAAAGGCGAGGTTTGACAGACTCGGCGTATTTACATATTCGAGAGAAGAAGGCACGCTTGCTTATTCTTTTAAACCACAGGTAAAATCACAGGTTAAGAAACAAAGAAGAGATGCTCTAATGAAGATCCAGAAAGAAATCTCTTTAAAGAGAAACAGATCTTTTGTAAAGAAAGAGCTCGATGCAGTTATAGAAGGATATGACACTTCCGAGAATGTATATGTCGCAAGACTTTACTGTGATGCTCCGGATGTCGACGGATGTGTGTTTATCGAATCCGATAAAGAACTTTTAAGCGGAAGTTTTGTAAAAGTAAAAATTACCGGTTATTCGGAATATGATTTGATCGGAGAAATTATATCATGAATTTGCCTAACAGATTGACGATCGCAAGAATTATCGCCATTCCCTTTTTTATCTTTTTTCTGATGACTGATTTTGTACCCGCAAGCAAATGGATAGCGTTCGGACTTTTCATAGCCGCATCGCTTACGGATTTTCTTGACGGTTACATTGCGAGAAAGAACAACCTTGTTACCGATTTCGGTAAATTTGCGGATCCTCTTGCGGACAAACTGCTTGTGTGTTCTGCACTGATATGTCTTTTATCGTTAAATAAGATCAATGTTTATATAGTGCTTATCATCATTGCACGCGATTTTATCATTTCAGGTTTCAGACTTGTTGCTTCGGGCAAAGGCGTTGTCATAGCAGCCGACTGGTCGGGAAAAGTCAAGACGGCTCTGCAGATGATAATGATACTTTTTATCATCGCCGACATAAAGATCTTTGCGATTGTTACTCTTGTTCTTGAGATCGCAGTGGTTATCCTTACGATAGTTTCGCTTATTGACTGTATTGTTAAGAACCGTAAGGTTCTGTCCGAGAAAAAGGACGCTTAAGAGGTATAACAATGATTGCTGAATATATATCGGTCGGTACCGAGATCCTTCTTGGAAATATAGTAAATCTCAATGCTCCTTTTTTGGCCGAGCAGTTTGCCAAACTCGGTCTTACTGCCTATTATCAGACAAGTGTCGGAGACAATAAGGCAAGGATAAACGAATGCCTTGATATTGCTTCTCAAAGAGCCGACATTATCGTACTTTCCGGAGGAATGGGCAGATCCATGGACGATGTCACCAAGGAAAGCGTGGCTATGTTCTTAGGAAAAGAATTAAAAGATGACTCGATTGAATCGGCAGAGATAATTCCCAACGAATTCGGTGAATCTTCGGGTGAGATCATTGAAGACAAAGATAAGCTTTACGTTCTTCTTCCCGGGCAGTTCAATGAACTCAAGCCAATGTTTTTGAAATATGTATATCCTAAACTTGCGAATGTCTCAAAGTCGACAATAATCACAAGAACAGTTAAGATCGCGGGAATTTCCGAAGAAGAGACCGCAGAAAAGATAGATGCACTTATTTTAAAGAACTCAAATCCCTCGATCTTTATTTATCCTAAATCGGGCGAAGTTCATATTCACGTTACCGCTAAGGGAGAGAATCAGTCTGAATGCGAAAGACTTATTCAGCCGGTCATCAAAGAACTTAAAACCCTGATAGGAGAGTATATTTATACTACAGAAGATGAAGTTTCCTTAGAGCAGTCAGTTGCAGAACTTTTAATGTCGAACGATCTTACTGTTTCGACAGTTGAGTCCTGTACAGGAGGAATGATCGCGTCGAGACTCATCAACGTATCGGGAATATCAAACGTTCTTCAGACATGCTATGTTACATATTCCGACAGAAGCAAACATAAAATTCTCGGGGTAAAGAAATCAACTCTTCAGAAATATACGGCAGTTTCGAAACAGACATGCGAAGAGATGGCTCTTGCGAGCGGTTTGTCCTTAAAAGCAGATGTTATCGTATCTGTAACAGGGCTTGCGGGACCCGATTCACCGTATCCCGATAAAAAAGTCGGTCTTGTTTATATCGGCTGTAACGTAAAAGGCAAGGTTGATTCGATAGAATGCAACTTTGTAGGGGACAGAGCAAAGATAAGGGAATGCGCAACTACTGCCGCACTTGATTTTATGAGAGTCTGCGTACTGCGTTATATCTATGAAGTTAAATTTGGTGTAAAGGAGAAATGAACATGAACAGTGAAATGGTATTTTGCCCGAGATGCGGTGCGGTTACCACTCCCGGAATATGTACCAATTGCGGTTATAAAATTGAAGAAATATATCATCTGAGTACTGATGAAGAAAATACAGAAGAAACATATTCCGAAGAAACTCCCAGGAAAAAATCCTCCAACGGCTGGATAATCGGTCTGATCATAGGAATCTGCTTATTTGCTTTTCTCTTTATTTTTGCGGCTCTTCTTCTGATCGTCGGATTTGCTCCCATCATCGTAAAACAGTATTATGCAAGCGTTAATCCTTCGCCTGTGCAGCCTACGGTTTCGCCCATGATCCCGGGAGTTGACGATGATGATGAAGATGACGATGAAGATGATGACGAGGATGACGATACGGATAAGGATGAAGATGATTCTGATGATTCCGATGATTCCGATGATTCCGATGATTTAGGGGATACGTATGGTTTTACCTATTCACAGACATTCGAAGGACTTCCTTCTTCGGCAGCGGATTTTGACGAGGATAAATTCAACGAGCTTATAGCAAACGCAAATGAATTTACCGAAGAGGCAAACGAGAACGATTACTTCACAAACGGTTTATATTACGGTTATGCAAGAAGCGGAGCAAGTCACGATTTTGTTGACAGAGACGGTTTCTATACGCCTTATTATGAGAATATAGTCAATTCATATATTGAAAATGAAAACTATGACGTTCAGCGAAACATCATTCGCTATGAAGGAGAAAACAACGGAGTATATATAAATGCATACTGTGCTTATTATTCGCTCTCGTCCGATACCGTAGATTATACCGATATCAACAAGGCGTTAAGAGAGCAGTCCTTATGTGAGATTTATCATCTCCTTTCGGTGAAGTCGTATCCTGCCGATACATACAGTTATACTTTGTATTCCGATTCCGTGATCACTTTCAACAATGATGAAATATTAAGCGTTGCATATGATACGACAACTTACAAAGACACATATCTTGACAATTTTTACATTCACGGTATAAATGCGGATGTTAAAAACGGAATCTTAATGGACAACACCAAGATCCTCAATTTTGACGACAGTTTTTCACAGTTTTTCGTTCAGAGATCCAATACTCAGAACAGTTATGTGGAAGCGATCAACGAGTGTACAACACAGGAACTCACGGCCGTATTCAACGATGATGATGCATTGATCCTTTACTTCACTCCTTTGGGAATCGAAGTCGGCGTCAATTACAATTATCTTTATAACGGCGGATGGGTTACGGTAACTTTAAATAATTTCGATTCTTATCTTTCGGGAGAATATTCGTTTAATTCCAATTTCGGAAAAGGGTACGATATTTACCAGTATGAAAAGGATAACGGAATCGTTCCCAAGGACGGATATGACTACGGCTGGGATTATGATTACGAAGATTTATAAAACTTTCCCATAAATTATTAAATTTCATTCGTGTATGTATCAAAAGAAACACAATAGGTATTTCGGTTTGATTAAAGGAGAATTGTTATGAAGGGTAAAGAAAA
>CACZOG010000285.1 GCA_902782715.1 uncultured Lachnospiraceae bacterium
AACAATCTTTACAGTTTAAATGTTACAGGCAATCCTGCTTTAAAGAAACTTGAATGTCATAACAACCATTTAAGTACTTTAAATCTCGCAAACAACAAGAAATTAACATACCTTTCCTGTTACGGTAACAATCTCTCTGCATTGGATCTTTCAGCCAATACAGCACTTACTGAATTGTACTGTAACAACAATCCTAAATTATCATCACTTAACGTAACCAAATGTATTAAGTTAAAATATATTGACTGTTCTTCCTGTAAACTTTCATCCATTAACTTTGATGAAAACGTTAATCTTCTCAGTGTATACTGCCAGAACAACAGTTTAACAGTCCTTTCACTTAACGACAGCCGTAACTTAAATGAA
This sequence comes from uncultured Lachnospiraceae bacterium, assembly GCA_902782715.1. GTDB lineage: Bacteria > Bacillota > Clostridia > Lachnospirales > Lachnospiraceae > UBA3766. The sequence goes on from CACZOG010000285.1 coordinate 367, forward strand.
CTTTACTGCTATAATAATAAAATAGGCGTAATTCAGCTTGACCGCGAAGGCAAGATGAAAGAGTTCGACAAGAACAAAAACAAGAAGGTCAACAAGCTTTCTGATGGTACAGACCAGTACTCCATAAGCGGAGGCGATCCTTATTTATGGAAAGACAGATCAGCCAATATCGCCTATGTTACAAATAATCGCATCCAGCCCAGTAATCCTACAGTTAACAAGGAAGCAATCAGAAGCTTCGTGGCAAGTTTCTACTATGATGTTCTCGAAAGAAAGACGATCGATCAGAAAGAATTAGACAACTGGACAGACAACCTTGCAGCTCACAAAGTAACAAGTGCCGAAATTGCAAGAGGATTCTTCTTGGGCGATGAGTTCAAAGGAAGAAACTTCTCCAATGACATTTTCGTTGAGAAGTTATATGTAGCTCTTCTCGGAAGAGATTCCGACGCAGGCGGAAAGCAGAGCCATCTCAATGCTTTAAAAGGCGGTGCCTCAAGAGAGGATATCGTTGCCGGATTCGCCAATTCACCCGAATTTAAGCAAAGATGTACCGCACTCGGTATTCTTTACGGACAGTTCAAAATAGGTTCAACATCATCAAATACACGTCATTTCGTAATTGATGCCTCACATGTCAATGATGCAGCTTTAGACGCATATGTAGAAAGACTTTATGTGCAGGTTCTCGGAAGACCAAGCGATGCTGCAGGTAAGAATCATTGGAAAGAAGGAATCAAGGCCGGAACCAATTATGACGCAGTAACCGTTGCAAGAATAGGATTCTTCGGTTCCGCAGAATATATTAACAGACATACATCCGATGAACAGTTCATTACAGATGCATATCACGCATTCCTCGGAAGAGAACCGGATGCCGCAGGATTTGCAAACTGGAAGAACCAGCTTCAGGTTAACAAGATGAGCAGAGACTTCATGCTCGATGTCGGATTCGGTACTTCGGAAGAATTCAAGAATCTTCTTGAAAGCTATGGCTTTAAAGTAACAGTTGTTAATTAATCTCCTATGCAATAACATATTAAAAGTCGCATTTGAAATTTCAAATGCGACTTTTTTATTACTCTGATTTTAAATTGATATACGTATAAATCAAATCGTATAATCTGAACTCTTTATTTAATCCATTGAGCCCACTTGCTTCTGTAAATCTCGGGAGTCATGCCTTCCGAATCAACGAACATTTTAATGAAATCATTGTATTCTTCAAAACCGCATTCAGCGGCAATCTGCTTCTCAGATTCGATCGTAAAACGAAGCATTTCCTTTGCCACATTAAATCTTCTGACCTTCAGATACTCATCGATACAGATGCCGTATGCTTCTTCAAAAGCGGCATTAAGCGATTCGATGTCTTTGCCAAACTGTTCTGCTATATCTTCCTTAACGGTTCTTAATGCATAATTATCATTAATGAATGTCCTTACAGCATTAAGGTCAATATCAGAAGCAGATTCATTTGTTTTGATAACATCGGATATTACTTCGGTAAGCAATTCCGTTAATGTCTCGTTTGCGTAAATTTCCGACATAACATTCTTGTCATTGCAGAGAGCCATGAGATTCTCGATCATCTTCACATAACTTTCCGTTTCGGAAGGAGTGAAAACATTTGCGCCATCATTCTCTTTTAAAAACAGATCATAGAAATTTACTGCCGTCTTTCCGAAGAAATGTACCCAGGAAAGTTCCCAGGGGTTGTTTTCGCTGCTTTCATGTTCGTATTTGTTCATACAGTTGATCAGCACGCAGTCGCCCTCTTTAAGCGCATATTCGCGTCCTGAAACCCTTACAGCACCCTCTCCGCTCTTGATCACCATAAAGAGAACGGACTCAAGTCCCTCTCTGGAGCTTTTGTGAGGCCTTAAGCTCCTTAATGTGCCTACTTCCTGTACGTATAAAAGGTTGGAGGAAGCGAATTCACCGGGAGTGTGAATAAATCTCGTCGATGATGTAATACCCTGATTTGAAAACAATTTGGTGGATATATCACTCATTTATCTTCTCCCTCCAGTAATTTAATGTTTCTTCTATGGTCTGATCAAGCGGAATAATTGTACTCCAGCCTGTTGCATTTCTTATTTTAGTCGTATCTGCCTCGATAATCGGAACATCAACGGGACGTATCTTTGCGGGATCAACTTCAACTTTAATGTCAGCCTTTGACTTTGAAAGAATTAAATCAAGTATATCCTGAATTGCAACTGCATGTCCGCTTCCGACATTATATGTCTCGCCTTTTTCGCCCTTTTCAATAAGGAGCGCATATGCTCTGACAACATCTCTTACGTCAGAGAAATCACGCATTGCTTTAAGATTACCGACATACATAACAGGCTCTCTTAATCCCTTTTCAATCTCGACAACCTGCTTACAGAAATCAGCCACAACAAACATGGGAAGCTGGTTCGGACCTATATGATTGAATGCTCTTACAAGCATCAGATCCATATCATATGCCTTTGCATATATGCTTCCTATCATGTTCTGGCACGCTTTAGTTGCCGCGTAGATGTTTCCGGGGCGAAGGTGATTCTCTTCGTTTATCGGAGTCTCTCCGGGCTTGATATGACCGTATTCCTCTCCCGATCCGATTAAAAGAACACGGGGTTTATAGTAAAGTTCACGGATAGCATCCATGACATTGACGCTTCCCTTAATGTTAACATCAATTGTCAGTGAAGGATTCTTCCACGCAACTCCTACGGAACTCTGAGCAGCAAGATGAAATATATAATCAGGTCTTATTTTAAACAATAAGTCGATTATCTCCTGCTTCTCAAGAATATTAAGGTCATAAACCTGAGCGTTTTTATTGTCAAGGCATTCGTGCGCAAGCTTTGTGGCATATACCTCCATGCCTTTGTCCAAAGACAGATGGTCAATGAGATAATTGCCCACAAAGCCTGCCGCACCTATAATCAATGCTTTTTTCACAATCTTTTCCTTTCGATTGGAAATGTTTGTTTAAATATCCGGTTTATCTTCCGGGATTGATTCCGTACATATTACACATATCCTTAAATTCCTGCGATTTAAGGAATTCTTCGAGAACCGCATCTCTGCTTGCTCCCTGTGCAAATGCATTGGTCCAGACCTGTTTTCCGCCGGCATCCATATCACGGTTAAACAATACCTTATAAAGTTTCTTAAGATATGCGTTATTGTTGTCTTTCTGTGCAAGATATTCAGGACTGTGGAAGAACTCTGTAGCAATATCGGCACCTGTAACAGTACCTGAGTTAAGTGCGTACTGCCAGTTGTCAAGTTCTGCAGGAGTAATCTGTGAACTGGGTCTATTCAAAGCTATAGTATAGAATCTCTTAACGAATGTACGTGAACTTTCTCTTTTAATTCCATACTTGTTGCATAAATTTCTGTATTCATCTGATGCAAGGAATCCCTCAAGAACATAATCCCTGCCCTTGCCTTTCTTTAAGTCTTTTAACCATGCTTCTTTTCCTGCTTTATCCGGCTCTCTGTTAAAGAACGCACGATAGAGTTTGGTTACATAAGCATCATCTGACATCTTCTTAGCCTGGAATTCAGGGCTGTGAATAAATTCATCGGCAACATCTGCGCCGCCTCTTGTTCCTGCTTCGAGAGCGGTTACCCAGTTCTGAAGACCAGCGGGTTCAGCCTCTCTGTCAAGGATAACGGTGTAGAATCTTGCTACGAATGCTTCTACTCCTTCGCCTTCTTTAACATCAACGGTAATCGTTCTGCTCTTAACAGTTCCGTCCGAATCTTTAGCAGAGAATTTAAGCGTATATTTACCCTTAGCAGGGAATGTAACATTAATTACGTTATCCTTGCCGTAAGATCCTTTCTGGATCGTTTTCTTCTTGGAATCAACAACTGAATCGAGTCTGAACTGTGTTTTGTTTGTTCCGCCTTCACGTACTACTGTGAAAGGAACAGGTGTTCCGCTCTTAAGATATACATCATATTCAAGTGAAATGTCTTTTAAAGACGAAGTCTTTTTGGATCCGATCGTAAGTTCAGCAGTTGTATACTGTGCTTTGGTATCGTCATCATAAACAAATTTCGTGGTCGAATTTAATATTTTGTAAACGTATCCTGAACTTACAGAACCCGACTTGGGAACTGCCATGAACAGGTCATCGCTTATGTCGTCACAGTTTGTAACATCAACAAGATAGTTCTTTCCGTCGCTCCAGTGAAGAATATTCCACATATGAGGTCCGCCGTCCATTGCTCCTGTTGCTATATAACAGTTAATGGATGAGTCGGCAAAATTTGTCTTCTCGCAAAGATAAGCAAAAGCTTTACTGTAACCTTCGCAAACTACATTGGTGCTCTTATCTCCGTCGAAAACGTAGATCAACTGCCAGGGATCTCCGTAGTAGTTGGGGATATTGCTGTTCATTGCATCAAAATTGTATGTTGTAAGAGAACAGATCTGGTTCTTGTAGAAAGTAACTTTATCTTTGTCGTTCTTGCTCTTAGCCTTATTAATGATATTGTTAATATTTTTGGAAGCATTTTTAACTGCAGTCACTTTAGCTGAATTTACTGTAAATTCATCGCTTCCCTTATATTCGTAAGAAGCCTTGATGTAATAAGTAACATAGCCTGTAAGCTTAAGACCTGTAGCCTTTCCGTTTGTATAAACTACAGAAAACTCAGGAAATTCATCTATTCCCGATTCAAGTCCTCTCCAGTACATTTCGTAAGGACAGTCAAGCGAAAGAGCATCGGTTACCAGACCAACATTGATCTGATCCCAGCCGATCTTATAAAGCAGGGCTTCAGCAGCTGCATTGTTGATAGTGCTTTGTCCTAAATCAGCAGCTGAATATGTTTTGCCGATTCCAAGATCGTTAACGGACATTCTGCATCTCGTACTTGTTCTTTTGCCTTCGGCAATTTCGCCTGCCATAATTTTTAACTTATCGTAGAATTTTCTGTTTAATCCCTTGAGATTGTCTCCGTTATATGTAGAGGCATTATACTTAGGATTAAGTGCCTGTTCAACTTCCATGTCAAAGTATTCTTCTACGGTAGGTATCTCTGACTCACCGCAAACATCTGAAGGAACGGAAAAATCCAATGCAATTTCAAGATCTTCCGATTCGGAAAGACCTTCCTCTAAAACTTCTTCGATTTCAACTTCTTCTGCTGCTTCTTCAAGTTCCGCAGTCTCTTCCTCAACTGCTTCTTCCTCTACGGCTTCAGCATCTTCTTCTGCAGCATCTTCAGCTTCTTCTTCAACAGTTTCAGCATCTTCTTCTACAGTTTCTTCTGCTTCTTCCTCAACAGCTTCAGCGTCTTCTTCTGCAGTTTCTTCTGCTTCTTCCTCAACTGCTTCAGCGTCTTCTTCTGCAGCATCTTCTGCCTCTTCCTCTACGGCTTCAGCATCTTCTTCTGTAACATCTTCTGCTGTCTCAACTGTTTCTTCGTCTGCTGCCTCTTCAACCGCTTCGGTTTCTTCTTCTGCAGCTTCTTCAGCATCTTCTTCATCCTCGGCAGCTTCTTCAACTGCTTCGGGTTCTTCAACAGCATCAACATCAACATCTTCAACGATTTCCGTTTCAGCTGTTACGATTTCTGTTTCGGCAATGTCTTCCGGCTCTTCTGCAAAGACTGTGAAGTCCAGGTTCCAGAAAGCCGTTGTGAAAACCATTAACGCAACAAGAATCATGCAAATAACTTTTGTTTTTCTGAGTACTCGGTTTCTCATAAAATCCTCCTTTTACTTTTTTATACTCTTGTCATTATTACTTTCGCATTACCTTCTATAACAAATATATCCGTGGATTTCGGAGCAAAAAGACTGTCTCCGGGTTTAAAACCGATCGTTTCTTTAACCTTATCGGGTTCATTCAGATCACTGACAGATATCGTTCCCGAACCTTCTATTACCAGAAGCGACGTAAAGCTCTCTTCCACGCCCAGAATCCTTGCTGACGATTCAATATCCACCAGCGCACATTCAAAGTACTTACAACGCGAAATTATGCGTTTGGTGTACCCTTCCGCTTCAGTCGTGTCATCGGCAATCTTCTCCGGACAGTATTTGGAGAAATTAAGCACATCCAGAGCCTTGTCTATGTGCAATTCTCTAAGATCCCCGAACCTGTCTCTTCTGTTAAAATCGTAGAGACGGTATGTGCAGGTAGAAGACTGCTGGATCTCACATATAACTATTCCCGCACCTATCGCATGAACGGTGCCCGATTTAATAAAATACACATCTCCCTTTGATACGGGAATTTTATTGAGTATTTCAAGAATAGTGTCGTCTTCTATACGTTTAAGAACTTCTTCCCTGCTTACATCCTTGTTGAATCCGCAATAGAGATACGCCTCTTCATCACAGTCAACGACATACCAGACTTCGTTCTTTCCGTACTGTGCTTCATTAACTATAGCATAATCATCGTCGGGATGCACCTGTACGGACAATTTATCTTTGGCATCGATAAGCTTGACCAGAATGGGAAAATCATTAAACGTCGAACATTTCCAGCCCCAGTTGTTCTTGCCGATAAGAGAAAGGTATTCGTTAAAGAGCATACCTTTGTTTCTTCCCGAAGCTATAATGCTCTGTCCGGCTTCATGA
>CACZOG010000286.1 GCA_902782715.1 uncultured Lachnospiraceae bacterium
CGGTTTAGAAAGCTCCGGTGGAGCTTTCGTGCCGAAGCCGGCCTGAAAGGCGGCCAAGCCGCCGGTGGGAATCCCTCCGTCTGCGTGCATGAAAAAAGGAATGCATTTGCATTCCTTTTTTGTGCTTTTGAGAATAATAATCTCGTATGATATAATTTACAGATACAAATTGAATTAAGACGAATTGATAATATATGAACAAAACAAACGATAAAAAGAAGAAAACGGCAAAGATAATAAGGAACGTATTATGCTCTCTCTCAGGCCTGGCAATTCTCTTGACCGCATGGTTTTTCGTACCTGTTACAGAAAGGATCGACTTAAGTTCCGAAGGTAATAATAACACTGTCAGAGGCGTTCTCATTACCGATCTTCATTCATGTTATTACGGAAAGAACATGAAGAATCTGATCAAGAGAGTAGATAAAGAAAACCCCGAGATCATATTCCTCGGCGGAGATATTTTTGACGATAAGATCGATGACGATAATACGGAGATTTTCCTTGAAGACATTTCGAAAAAGTATAAGTGCTTTTACGTATCGGGCAACCACGAATACTGGAGTAACAGATGCAGCGAGATGAAAGAAAAAGTCAGAAGCATGGGCATTACCGTTTTGGAAGGCGACTGCGAGACCATAACCGTTAACGGAAAAGTCATTGATGTCTGCGGTATTGACGATCCCACACAGTTATACGAGAGAGAGTTCATCGGGCAGCTTGATGAAGCTTATGCAAAGACGAGTGACGATCATTATAAGATCCTTCTTACACACAGACCTGAAAGAACGGACGTTTATACCAATTATGATTTTGATCTGATCATGGCAGGTCATGCACATGCGGGTCAGTTCAGGATCCCTTTCATAAACAGGGGTTTGTATGCACCAAATCAGGGCTTTTTTGCCGAATATATAAACGGTTGTTATGAACTGAGTAACGGGTCAACACTGATAGTCAGCAGAGGACTTGCGAGAGAAAGTACACGCGCGCCGAGATTTTTTAATCATCCTGAAATAATTGTTGTTGACTTTTGATAATGTACTGAAGTATTATAAAAAAACTCACCCCAAAAACAGGAACATTAACAAGCTAAATCAAAGGAGGTAAGTTATGGAATTCAGAAAGATCTTTGATACGATCCCAGAGAAATTTGACAAATTCAGACCCCGTTACAGTAAGGAACTATTCGATGCATTGATAGAATATGCGAAGATCGGAAAGGACAGATCTGTACTCGAGATAGGACCCGGCACAGGTCAGGCAACAGATCCTATACTTAATACCGGATGCGATTATAATGCGATAGAATTAGGAGAGCATCTATATGAAAAGATGAAGGAAAAGTTCGGACAGTATGAGAATTTTCATATCGTTAACGATGATTTTATCACGCATGATTTTAAAGACCGGAAATTCGATATGATCTACTCTGCAACAACCATTCAGTGGATTCCGGAAGATATCGCTTTTTCAAAGACATTCGATCTTTTAAAGCCGGGCGGAACGCTTGCGATGATGTTTACATTATCGGATTATAAATCAACTAACGAAGAACTTTACAGCGATATCCAGAAAGTTTATGACGAGTATTTTAAACCCGAAACACCTTATACACATGGCGGCTTCAGATATGAGAATGCCCCTGAATACGGATATGTGGACTTCGAAAGAAGAGAATTTTACGGAAAAAGAGAAATGACTGCCAAAGAGTATGTGATGTTTTCAGGAACACACTGTGATCATATGGTCATTCCCGAACCGTACAACACGAAGTTTTTCGAGGGCTTAAAAAATGCTGTTTTAAAGCACGGCGACAAGGTAATATTTAATGATACATATGTTTTGTATCTTACTAAAAAACCTCTGTAAAGAGGATAAAAAGGATCAAAGAAATGAAAAAACCATTATGTATCTTTATAGTATCCGCGACGGTATTAAACTTTGCGGCATGTAATTTAACAAACGGACCCAAGACGGGAAACTTACCCGCAGACAAGGAATCGGATTTGAATTACCACGCAGAGTTATCTGTTGTCGATAATTCGGAAATTACCGCATCAGATGACACTTCCGACAGCTTTGATACAACCGAAACAGATACCCAAAAAGATTATTCATTTTACGAAGGCGAATGGCAGAGAACCTATGTTCATTCTTCGTTATGCGGAAGTTTTACAATATCAAATGCCGATGCAGAAGGCTTTGATTTTGAAGGAGAGTTTTACTATTACGCGAATTCCGGAAGTACAGCGGGCAGAGCACTTTTTATTTCTGAAACCGAAGCGGTTTACGATGATATAAATGACTTCGGAAACGGAAACATTTATTTTTCATTTGAGGAAGATGTGCTTAATGTTACGACTGACGGATTCGTAAGCGGTATGGGAATGAACGTTTTCGTTCTCGGTATATATACAAAGGGCGAGCCTGAATACACGAATGC
>CACZOG010000287.1 GCA_902782715.1 uncultured Lachnospiraceae bacterium
AACCTTCATTCCAAGATACTTCTCTGCAACGTAGCAGATACTTCTTCTTGTGATAGAAGGAAGGATCGAATCAGACTTGGGAGTTACAAGTGTGCCGTCCTTTGTGATAAAGATGAAGTTTGCACCGCCTGTCTCTTCAACCTTTGTTCTTGTCTCGGGATCGAGATACATATTCTCTGCAAATCCTTCTCTGTGAGCAACCTGGATCGCATGAAGACTCATTGCATAGTTAAGACCTGCTTTGATGTGGCCTGTTCCGTGAGGTGCGGCTCTGTCAAAGTCTGAAACCTTAATTGTGATGGGCTTAGCGCCGCCCTTGAAATAAGGTCCTACGGGTGTAACAAGAATTCTGAATTCATATTCGTCAGCGGGCTTAACACCGATTACGGGGTTGCTTCCGAACATAAAAGGTCTTAAGTAAAGTGAAGCACCTGTTCCGTAAGGAGGAACGAAGTCCTTGTTGGCTGCGATAACTTTCTCGCATGCTTCTACGAATTTATCCTTGGGGAAAGGAGGCATTTCAAGTCTTAATGCTGAATCATACATTCTTTCGGCGTTCATATCCGGTCTGAAACATACGATATTGCCATCCTTTGTATAATAAGCTTTTAGTCCTTCAAAACATGACTGTGAATACTGGAATACACATGCACATTCGTTAAGCACGATATTGGAATCGGTAATGAGAGCGCCGTCGTCCCATTTTCCGTCCTTAAATTTCGATACGTAACGGTATGCACATTCAACATACCCGAATCCGAGTTCTTCCCATTTGATTGTCTTAGGGTCTGTCATTTCGAGTTTCTCCTTTCAAATCTTTAAAATTTCAAATCATTATACACCCTTAATTTTTCAATGTAAAACGATTTTTTTATTATTTTTCTTCTTTTTTCTCTTTGCTTTTTTTCTTTTTCTCAGCCTTTGTTTCAGCTTCGTTTTCGACTTTTACTTCAGCTTCCTCTTTTGTTTCGGCTTCATGTTTTGCTTCTGCTTCCGCTTTTGTTTCGGTTTCAGTTTTTTCTTCACCTTCAGCATTCGAAACAGTTTCTGCCTTTTCCTGACCTTCGACAGGTCTTCCTACCTCAACATTGAGCATTCTGATTATTTCGTCATATGTTTCTTTATTGACGAAACAGCCTGCCTGATATTTATTGTTTGAAGAGTTGATATAGCAGTCAAAGTTGTTGATGAATTTATCAATAGGCTGAATAAATCCGCCCCACTCTTCATCGTATACGATTCTGAGTCTCTTGAAGTCTGTGAACAGGAATACCATGTTTCTTCTGTTCTTGCCTACAAGGATCGGGAAACGGAGTCTCTTCATTTCCGGAGCTTCACCGTTTTCATCCTTAAGTTCCTCGGGGATCTCGGGCATCTTTACGTCTGCACCCGTATCATCCACCTGTTTCATGGGGACAAGGAATCTGGCCTTTGTCATTTCGATCGCAAAGAATCTGTAATAGATTCTCGCTACCATTTTTTCGGCATCCGTTTCGGGTGTTCCGAGCTGTGAACGAAGAAGCATCCAGCGTACAAGCTGAGGGTTCGTTACGGGGATCTCATGTTCCTTCTTGCCTGTATAATCGGGCTTCTTGATAAGACTGTCCGCACCGATGACAACATTTTCAAAGTTGACTCTTATTCCGAGCGCTCCGTTTAAATAGAAGATATCGAAAAGGAACTGCTTGATCCCTTCATTGTTCTCACCGTTTTCGATCTTCGTTATCTCAAACTGATCGGGTGTGAAATACTTATCTCCTATTCCCTTGTAAGGCTTTGTGAAAAGCTGTACTTCGGGAGGAGAACAAATGAAATCGTCACCGCGCTTTATTGTTCTCGAAAACATATGAGGTTCGCCGGTCTTCTTATTGTATACACAGTAAATCTCGTCCGCGGAAAGGATCTTTTTAGCCATGGAACGTGAGATAACGCCGATCTTTCTTCTGAGTTCTTTGATCTCCTCATCGGTATATCCGCCTTCTTTTTTCTCATGAACCCTGTTAAAGATTCTCCATGCTTCACTACAGTCGGTGATACTCATTCTGTTAAGTTCGGTTTCATAGATCTCCAGATCTCTTCTTCCGACATAAGAATCTCCGATCGAACTTACATAAGCGAGTCTGATATCATCTTCTTCGGTATCTTCGCTGTGAAGTACGGAACCGGGCTTGATATTCTCACTGGCACCTTCGCGGATCCTTAATGCAGCGAAGCTGTCGGTTACCGAATCAGCCGGTTTTTTGTCGACTTCAATAGCAACGATACTGCTTACAACAAGTTCGTCGTCATCATCTCCGTAGTTTGTTATGCAAATTTTGTCGCCTTTGTTCAGGGTACCCTTTACTCTTCCGACAACAGCAAGGTCATCGGTATTCGCAAGTTCGAAAGTATCAAGTACTCCGCAAACAAATTTACTGGTTTGGTTTTCGCTCATAATAAAACTTAATTTCCTTCTTTATTTTCTTTCGACGAAAATCTTAAGATCACGTTTGTGATGATACCCAGGATCAATGCACAAGCAACTTTTGTGATCTCGATGTTGCCGAATTTAAGTACTAATCCGCCGATGCCGGCAATAAGGATTACCGATACCGTGAAAAGATTTCTGTTGTCTTCAAGATCAACCTTCTGGATCATCTTGAGACCGCTTACTGCGATAAATCCGTAAAGAGCCACGCATACACCGCCCATGACGCAGTTGGGGATTGTTGCGAGGAATGTTACGAAAGGAGCTATAAAGGATGCTACGATAGCAAGGATGGCTGTTGTAAGGATCGTAATAACCGAAGCGTTTCCTGAAATAGCTACACAACCTACCGATTCACCGTATGTTGTGTTGGGACATCCGCCGAAGAATGCACCTACCATGGAACCTACACCGTCACCGAGAAGTGTTCTGTGAAGACCGGGATCTTCAAGAAGGTCTTTTTCAATGATCGAAGAAAGGTTCTTGTGGTCTGCG
>CACZOG010000288.1 GCA_902782715.1 uncultured Lachnospiraceae bacterium
AGTACATATTCCAAAAATGCATCAAGTCCTTCCACGATATCATCATATGTCTTATCAAAATTTCCCGTATACCATGGATCTGCAATGTCTCTTGGATTATCTGTATAATCAAGCAACATTGAAACCTTATTGTCCTTATCCTCCCCAATAATTCTATTAATATTCTTTATATTCCACTGATCCATCCCTATGATATAGTCCCACTCATCATAATCCCTTCTTGTAAGCTGTTGAGCTCTATGATCAATCACTGGGACTCCAACCTCATTAAGTTTTCTAATAGTTCCATGATGTGGTCTATTACCAATTTCTTCAGTACTTGTAGCCATAGAATCTATTTCAAACTGATCAGTCATATTCAATTTATTAACCATATCCTGCATAACGAATTGTGCCATTGTTGATCGGCATATATTGCCGTGGCAAATAAATAAAACTTTTATCATTGTTTTTTCCTCACTATCATCTGGATTCTCTGATCTATATTAAATATATTTTACTCATGCATGGTATACTCATTATCCTCTGCAATCATCTCAAGCATGATGCGTGCGAATTTCTCGTCAAACTGTGTACCCATTCCGTTTTCTATCTCACTCTTTACCTTCTCCTGTGGAATAATGTCACGATAACTTCTGTGACTAGTCATTGCATCATAAGCATCCGCAACAGCTATAATCCTTGCTTCTTCTGGAATTTTTTCTCCCTTTAAACCATCGGGATAACCTTTTCCGTCATACCTTTCATGATGCCATCTTGCACCGGTAACCAGTTTTGGCATTTCAGTTATAGTTGCTAATATCTCTGCTCCTTTTACGGGATGTTTTTTTATCTCCATATATTCCTCATCAGTAAGCCTTCCTGGCTTGTTGATGATTGTATCCGGTACACCAATCTTTCCAACATCATGCAAAAGTCCCATCACATAAAGTTCTTCCAGTCTTTCTTCATCATATCCGTATCTTCTAGCGATTTCTCTCGAATACGCTGCCACTCTTTCGGAATGTCCATTCGTATAAGCATCTTTTGCATCAATCGTCTTTGCAAGAGTATGCACCACATGAAGAGAAAGACTTTCAAGTTCAGCTGTCTTTTTAGTTACCTCCTTATGAAGATCTTTCTGTAACATGGTAAGATCTAGAAGGTTTCTTATTCTGATTTTTAAGGCTTCCGCAGAAAATGGTTTACGAATAAAATCCATTGCTCCTAATGAAAGTCCCTTTGCCTCAGAATCTGAGTCTTCATTTGCTGTAAGAAAAATGACAGGAACTGATTCTCGAGAATTAACACTTTCCCACTCTCTTAATACGCTGATTGTCTCAAACCCGTCCATCTCCGGCATTCGTATATCAAGCAAAATAATATCTATCGGATTCACTGTAACGTAATCCATCAAAAGTCTTCCGCTCTTAAGGCATGTAACCTTAAAGCCTGCTTCAGTAAGTATCATATTAGCCTGTTTCAGTATCGTAGTGTCATCATCGACAACAACAACTCTCTCGTCCATAAGCGCCCCCTATCTTTATACATCTTGATTTATTATCCCCGGTATCTTTTCATAATCAAAATCGTCCACAGCTTTAAGAATAGCCTCAACCCGATTTGCATCCCCCTCAGGTATCCGATATTCTTCTAATGTTTTGGCTACGCTAGCCACGCTGTCAAAGTCATAATTATCGCATGCCTCCAACAGTTTCATATAACTTTCCTTTAATTCTTTTTCGGAAATGACAGGACGTTCATCATCCCCTTCAGACTTCTCCTGTTCTTTTAAAGGTTCTAAGTCCTTCGCTAATTTTCTATATCCAGAAATCAACTCAGGCAACTCTTCTTCAAGCATTTTTATATTGCCTTCATCCCCTGCCTTTTCAAGTTTTGCAGCAAATTCTCCAAGTTCCAATGCACCTATAATCCGCAATGTACTCTTAAGCGCATGTACTTTTATCGTAGTACTCTTTATATCCTTCGCAGTCCAAAGTGACTCAATATCATCGGCATTTTCCCCTGCTGTATCAAGAACTTTTTTTAATGTTATTAAATATGCTTCGCTGTTTCCACAATATTTAATACCTGTTTCCACATCAATTGCATCTATATTTCTTATAAATTCCAGAAGCTCGTCCCAGTCGTTATCATCTTCCAAGTCCTCATCCGATGCCAGTACAACTTTTTCCTTCGGCAAATATTTTAAAAGCATTCCTTCCAGTTTGTCTGGATCTATCGGCTTAGTCATATAGTCATCAAATCCTGCATTAATGTACATTTCACTCATGCCTGATATTGCATTTGCTGTAAGGCATATAATCGGTGTTGCATTATTTGGAGTATCCTTTAATCCTCGCATTTCCCCAAGCACCTCAATACCGTCCTTTTCTGGCATCATATGATCCAAGAAAATCACATCGTATTGTTTTTTCTTAAACAGTCCAATCGCTTCATCACCACTCTGTGCAGTATCAATCTGAATCTTCGTACCGCTTAACAGTCCTTTAAAAACTGTAAGGTTCACTGGAGCGTCATCCACAACAAGCACCTTAGCTGATGGAGCAATAAACTTCTCGCGATAACTCTTTCGTTCTTTTAACGACAATCTGAAAGCATCCTCGTAATCGCCGATTGGATTCCATTTAACCACCTTCTGTTTAAGATTAAAGTAGAATACCGAGCCTTCTCCGTAGGCACTCTCTACCTGAAGCTGACTTCCCATCTTTATAAGGAAACTCTGAGCAATGGTCATACCAAGACCAGTACCTTCAATGTTACGATTTCTTTTTTCTTCGACACGCTCAAATGCTTTGAACATCCTATCTATATCTTCAGGCTTAATACCTATTCCGGTATCAGCAACTCTAACCTTCAAAATAACGGCATCCGGTTTGTCCTGTATTTTTTCGAACCCCACAGAGAACGTAACCGACCCCTCCTGGGTATATTTCACAGCATTTGTTAGAATATTTGTAATGACCTGTTTGATTCGGATTTCATCACCGTTAAGAGTCGAAGGTATCCCGCTGTCAATGTCCAAATTAAAAACAAGTCCCTTGTCCTCCGTTTTCTTCTGCACCATGTTCACAAGGTCATTTAGCAAGGACACAAAGTTGTAATCCACATTGATAATATCCATTTTTCCGGCTTCGATTTTTGACAAATCAAGAATGTCATTAATCAGTCCCAAAAGAGTATTTCCAGCCGTTCGTATATTCTCGGAATAACCAAGTATTTTCTCATCACTGCTCTCCCTTAACACCATTTCGTTAAGTCCTAAGATAGCATTCATAGGAGTACGTATGTCATGGGACATGGTCGAAAGGAAATGCGACTTGGCTTCATTGGCCTGATTTGCCTGTACCGCTGCTTCCGACAATTTGCGGTTGTAAATCATCAATATAATAAAATTAAATATAAGTAAGGAAACGAGTCCAACAGAAACTGTTCCCAGCAAAAGCCAGTCAACCACGCGATTTCCCACAAGGTCACCCTTTGGAACATATACCAGCAAATACCATACCTTCAAAGATTCAAAAGGCGCATAGGATATCACGCACTCATCACCTTTTGAATTATTGATGGTCATCGAACCAATTCCTCCGATAATCTCCTTCTTAATACGTTCATACTCCTCGTTGGAGACATTATTATAAGATCTGAAATATTGAAGGAAATTGCTGTTCTTTAAGGATTTGCCACGGATAATGTAGTCTCCGTCCTGGTCAACAACGCTTATTTCAACATTCTCATACTCACCCTTTAAAAACACCAGTTTCTGTTCCAGGCGACTAATTGGAACCACTCTCATCAGAAGCCCGGTTCGAAGTTTTCCAGTGTATGCATCCAGCACCTGCACATAATTCATAAATGCAATTGACTGAATTCCGTTCATAGGATTCGTGTAAGCCCTGGTGATATTTACCACTCCGTCGACATTGCTTACACTGTCAAGATTTTCAAATATAGGTACATTTTTGTAAGAAACCGAATAGTTACCGCTTTCACCTGGTTTCTCTGCAGTAGATATACCTGATAGTTCAGGGTCATCCATGAAAATAAGATGGCCTGATATCTCAGGTGATATCTTTGCTTTTCGGATATAGGACATGGCCCCATCCGCTGTCATCGGTGTTCCCGCTTC
>CACZOG010000289.1 GCA_902782715.1 uncultured Lachnospiraceae bacterium
AAATCATCATAAGCGTTCTTGGAGATCATAACACCGTTTTCAAGTCTGGAGTTTTCTGCCATGTAGTTGTTGATTCCCTTAGGTGTAACCATAAGGTATGTCTCGTAGTTGCCTGCACCAACGCCTTCTTCAAGGCCTGCTGTGAATGTAGCAACCTGACCGCGGTTAACCGACATGATGGCTGTTTCGCCACGATAGAACTTATTTGTTGCAACTGAGTCGTCCTGAGTAAATGTTTCGGGATCAAGGATTCCGCCCTGAACGAACTTGTTAGCTGTCTTTACAAATGTCTTGTAATCTTCTGTTGTAGAAGAAAGATACCATTCATCTTTGTCATGGTCATACTGGATACAGTCGTTTACTGCCCAGCCTGAAGCTACATTGTATGAGAAGCCCATGATCTTGAGAAGGTTACCGCCCGAACCCTGTCCGGATTCCTGGCCGCACCAGAGATCTGACCAGATGTAATCTGACTCTTTGCAGATGCCTTCGCTTACCATGTAAGCTTTAACCTTAACAAGTGCATCATAAAGATCATCGTATGTCATATCTTTTTCAAGAGCTGCGATATCAACGCCTGCTCCGTCAAAGAGGTCTTTTCTGATGATAAAGAAGTAATCCTGGTTAGGAGATTCATGCATACCGGGAAGTCTGTAGTAGTTTCCGTCGTTACGTGTGATCGTATCGAGGTCGGGCTGCATGTTGTATGTTTCAACGAAGTTTGTGTAGTTGGGCATGAACTGTGTCCACTTGGAAACGGGAACGATAGCTCCGCCGTCAACGAATTTGGATTCGTCATATGTCTTGGGAATGATATAAGGTGCTTCACCGGCATTAACGCTTAAAGCAATCTTATCATTGTAATCACCTGAATCGATCGATGTAAGATCAAGTGTTACGTTTGTCATCTCTGTGATCTTAGCGAATACGCCTTCGCTAACCCACTTGTCTGTCATGGGATACCAAGAAGCATCTGAGAATGACATAGAGTAAGTCACAGGTGTTTCTGAGTAGAAATGCTCACCATAGGTGTAGTCAAGTTCTTCGACCGGTTCAACAACTTCACTGCCTGTATTTGCAGTATTGTTGTCAATTGCACTCTGTGAAGGTGCGGGTTCTTCGTTTCCGCCGCCCTGTGTTGTACATGCTGTAGCCGAAGCAACCATGCTAACTGCAAGCAATGCACTCATAAGCTGTTTTTTCATTTTGGTTCCTCCTTTGTTATTGAGACTGCTCTCCCCCATGAAGAAGCAATCCGTTTATGTTACCTTATTTAATTTATTTAACCCTTTACGCCGCCAAGCATCATTCCCTGAACAAAGTACTTCTGGATAAAGGGGTAAACACATATGATGGGTACTGCCATCAAAACCATCGAACATGATTTGATGTTTGCAGCAATCTGCATCGTCTCCTGCGATGCGGCACCGGGATCGGCCGAAGTCGATGCTCCGATGATGATCTGGCGAAGGTGGTATGCAACGGGCCATTTGCTTCTGTCTTCCAGATAAAGGAAAGCATTGAACCAGTTGCTCCAGTAACCTGCCATGTAGAAAAGAACCATTGTTGCCACGATCGGCTTCGAAATCGGAAGTACTATCCTAAAGAAAACTCCGTATTTCGAAAGACCGTCGATCTCTCCCGCTTCCTCAAGTTCGTGAGGCAGACTTGCAAAGAACGATTTCATAAGGAGTACGTAATACGTTCCGATAAGTCCGGGAAGAATAAAAGCAAAAACGGTATTTCTTAATTTAAGTGTTGTCATCAGGATGTAGTTCGGGATCATTCCGCCGCCGAAATACATCGTAAATATGATAAAAGGTACAAAGAATTTATTGAGTCTTAAATTCGGTTTTGAAAGCGGGTATGCAAGCATTGCCGAAAAAAGAACCGAGAAGAATGTTCCGAATACCGCATATAAGATCGTGTTTTTGTAGTATCCGAGGAAATCGCCCTTTGTTAAAACCGACTTGTAAGTCGTTAGGTTAAAACCTACGGGGATGATCGAAACCTGACCTTTGATGATCGCAGCTTCCGATGAGAAAGACTGAGCTACCAGATAAAGGAAAGGATATAAAGTTGCAACACAGATAAGCGACATCAGTATTACGTTGAATACCTGGAATATTCTGTACTGCCATGATTCCTTAACCTTAACGCCCTGTTTTATCTTTCTTTCTCTGCCTTTTACATTTAATTTCAATTCTGCATTTGCATTTGCTTCTGACATCTTTTTATCTCCTTACCACAACGATTCGCCTGAAACTTTTTTGGACGAGAAGTTTGCCACGGTCAAAAGAATGAGGTTTAAAAGTCCTTCGAACAGACCAACAGCAGTAGCGTAACTGTAGTTACCGGATTTAACACCCATTCGGTATACGTATGTGGAAACGATATCCGATGTTTCATAAGTCATAGGATTATAAAGAAGGAATACTTTCTCGAATGCTCCGCCCGATCCGACCATTCCGCCGATGTCAAGAATAAGGAGTGTGGCAATCGTAGGAAGTATGCAGGGAATCGTTACATGTATTACCTGCTGGAAGTGTGTAGCGCCGTCAACCTTGGCTGCTTCATACAGTTCCGGGTTGATTCCTGCGATGGCTGCGAGATAGAGGATACTTCCCCATCCCAAGCCCTGCCATATTCCGCTGGCTACGAATATGGTCGGGAACCATTCGGGTAATGCAATGAACTCTATCGCCTGCTGACCCATGTTAACGAGGAATGCGTTGATAGGTCCGCTTGTTGAAAGAAGTTCCTTGATCATACCTGCTACGATTACCATTGAAATGAAGTGCGGCAGGTAAGAAACCGTCTGAACGAATTTCTTCCAAGGCATCCACTTGATTTCATTCAAAAGTAATGCAAAAATCAATGTGAGCGGGAATCTTACCAAGAGATAAGAAAAATTCAGAATCAAAGTATTGGCGAAAGCTCTTCTGAATGCGGGATCTCCGAGGAACTGTTTAAAGTACTTAAAGCCCGACCACTGTTCTCCGAAAAGATTTCCTCCCGCAACATACTTACGGAATGCTATAATATTTCCAAACATTGGAACATAACGGAAAACGATATAATAAGCTACGGGAATAATAAGAAATGTGTAAATAACCCAATTCTTTTTAAGATGTTTGGCCATATCCTTAATCCATGCTGAAGCATTAACTTTTTTTGCATTTTCTTCAGCAACATTTTCAGAAGAATTGTTACTCATTTTACCCTCCAAAACTAACTCTGAATTTTATATTCTTGTAGTCTGTAATACTTGTATACAAGTATATTATGTTATTTTTTTGTGGATTTCTATTAGCATAATCCACATTTTTAGATTATTTTTTTGTATAAAACACACAAATAATGCCTTTATGTAAACCGTTTGTCCATCAATGGCAAAACTATGACAAATTATTAACGAATTTTTGGCAGCTAATCATTCAATTCTCTTCTTCTCTCACCTCGAAATCTGCATCCATTCTCTTTTGCTTTCAGAAATCAGGCATTAAAAAACCGGCACTCAATCGAGCACCGGTATTTAACCTTTTATATCTTATATTATTCTCTGTCTTTTATTTAATCTAATTCTTATAATACTCAGGGTAAGCTTTCTTGATCTCTTCCTTGTCGATATCGTATCTGGAAAGATGTTTCTTTACAAGGCGTTTAACTTCTTCTTTATCCTTATTCTTAATTGCCTCGAAGATAAGACGGTGGTCGCTTACTATCTTCTTGTCTTTTACGGTAATAAGCGAAAGGGCACGCATACGGTCGTAATGGATCATCATTCCGGCTTTCATCGTATATGTTCTCTCTTTGTGAGCCATAACATATATCATCTTATGAAACTCGTTGTCAAGCTGGAAGATCTTATCCGTAACATAATTCTCGAGATAGAATTCCTGAAGCTTAACATTTGCTTCAAGATTCATTAAGTCTTCGGGAGTTGCGATCTCACATGCGATCTCGGCAACCGAAACATCAAGCACCTCTCTTATGAATCTTGATTCCTCAACCAGGTCGGGATCGATCAGGGCTACCATGCTTCCCCTCTGAGGATACGTCTCTATAACATTCGAACGGTTAAGATCGATCAAAGCTTCTCTTAAGGGAGTTCTGCTGACACCGATCTCCTTGGCGAGTTCGGTCTCGCTTAAGAACTGTCCGGGTTTTAACTCGAGTGAAATAATGTTGGTAGTAAGAAATCTTGAGGCATAATCTCTTGTGGATTCACCTGCAAGCTTTTCTACTTTAATCATAAATGTTTCCCCTTTCGCATGTACTTATAAGCCTTATATATTCTTCGTAAAATCTTTCGGCAACTTCTTTTTTGTTCTGTGTATGGATCTCGTTATACTGACCAAGGTCATAAAGTTCCACTAATGCAGAGTCTTTGATCTTCTCGCACGCTCTTGCCTGTGCATCGCGAAGTTCTTCCCAGCCGTCTCCGGGAATCTCCCAGGATTCGCCTCTGAAATACGGAAGTCTCGCAAAAATGAAAGGAACATCGTCCTTAAACAGATCTCTCCACTCCCTAACCATGTCGATCATAAGATATTCATAGTCTTCGGGATTGAAAGTATTCGACTCGCCCTGATAGAACAAAACAGAATCAAATGCAATATTTCTTAAAGGATAGATCATCTTATTGTATAAAGCCGTCGGATGCCATGTGAAGAAAGTCATATTGCCCATGGGTTCTTCGACTGCTGCCACTCTGGCATTCCATATACCCTCAAGCGAGATCTCGCTCTCGTCGGCTTTGATGCAGTAAGGCATGTCTTCCTTGAACTCTCCGACATTATTATTGATTATCACTCTTACGGTAATAACATTTCTTCCGGGTTTAAAAACTCCCGGTCCGACTTTATATCTTCTCGGCGGATAAAAGTATTCGGTATTTCCGACTTTTATCCCGTTCACATACGTAACATCCGCATCAACTATCGTTCCGAGGCGGAGTTCAACTTCCCTGTCGCAGAAGTTAACGGGAACATCAATGCTTCTTTGAACCCATACGGTACCGATCCTGTTTCGAAGGACATTGTAAAGCCATGATTCGGGAACCTTGATCTCGATCCCTGCCCTCTTTTCTTCTTCACTCCATTCGTGATCGTACCATTTCTCACTGAGTCCTATATCGTCCTCATCGGTCTTCTTTCCCCAGGCCATCATCTTTTCGGTTTCGGTCTTTACCGTTTCTTCGACAAATGCCCTGTTCTTGTTTCTCTCTATATTCTCTCTGTAGCAGACTTTGCATGTATCGTTTATTCCGTTGCAGACACATTTAACTTCCTTACCGTGCTTTTCGGCCATCTTAATAAGCTTATCGCCGGTTCTTAAAAGCCTTTCTTCGCTCATAAAAGCTTCTATATGTGTTCCGCCTACGGCCGCATGTACCAGTCCGACGGGAATATTGTCATTATCGTATTTGATCTGAGCAAAGTAAAATCCGAGTGCAGAGAAATTCATAACACTCTCTTCATCGGCACCGATCCACTTACCCGATTCGACCATCTCATCGGGATCGCCGAATTTGGCTTCCTGAGGCATCTGAAACATTCTTATCAAAGGATAGTCGATGCCTTCAAGATCTTTCTTATAAAGATCAAGCGTTCTGTTTACCGGCAGTTCCATGTTGGATTGTCCCGCAAGCAGGAATACATCTCCGACATATACGTCATTTATCGTATATCTGTCCGATTTATCGGATATGTTTATAGTGTGAGGGCCGCCCGGTGCCATGGGTTTTAACGCAATAGAAAAGAACCCGTTCTCATCACAGACACCCTCGTAAATATACATGTCAAAATACAGGCGGATTTCATCATTCGGAGTCGCATAACCCTCGATAAGATTCTCCCTGTTCTGCTGAATGATCATTCCGCTGCTGTAGATACTGGACAATTTCATATTAATACCCCATACAGAAATGAGTCTTAATACAGCTTTCTGCCTTTTTCGTCTTCAATTCCCGTTTTTCTGTAGAAATAGCTGTTTATTACATCCCGCCATTCTTTGGAGTGAATTACCTGATGTTCGAATCGCCTGGATACTCTTTCAAAAATATCCTCATCAATCATTCCCCTCAAAGAATCCCATGAAGCGCTCATCTTCTCAACTTCTTCAGCACCTTCGAAATGAGTATCGTAAATATGCTGAAGAATCGTCTTGCCGCTCTTCAACACATAATTATACGGCATTCTGTGGAAAAAAAGAAGTAATTCTTCGGGGCATGTATCCAAAGAAGAATATAAATCTTCATTCTCTTTCTTATACTGCGTTGCATAGCCTGTTCCCGAAGCAGTTCTGTCTATTCCGATGGCCTTGCAGTCAGCCTTATGATATGTTCCCCACAT
Source organism: uncultured Lachnospiraceae bacterium (assembly GCA_902782715.1). Classification (GTDB taxonomy): domain Bacteria; phylum Bacillota; class Clostridia; order Lachnospirales; family Lachnospiraceae; genus UBA3766. The sequence continues at coordinate 6,357 of CACZOG010000289.1, forward strand.
GGAGTATTCGTAACCGTCAACATCAGGTCCGTAATGAATTCCGGGCACAACCATCCAGCCGATTCCCAGGGGTGCATTGTATTTCTCATACGTCGGCCATGACTTCATTAAGATATCAACGACCGTATCCGTAATTACTTTTCCTTTTATCTCTGCAAAGCTCTTCTCTCCGATCGCAGAAGCCATATAAAGTCTTGCCCATTCATAAGCAATATCTTCTGCCGAAAGAGACGTGTCATAAGAGAGCTTTCCGAATCCGTAAAGATTGGCCATGGCAAGATCGTGACCTGTCCAGTTAAGATCGTTACCCGTATTGCTTACGGCTGCCATACCCGCATTTTTATTTCCCATTACTCGGCCGGAAACGATATCTGCAACCGTAGCTTCTTTCATATGCGTATTGAAATTAAGGATCTCCTTAAACCAGGGGATAAGGTAGCAGACATGTCTCTGCTGTCCCGTGTATTCCTGTGCTATCTGAACCTCAAGCATTTCGTTGGTATGCTCCATTCCTCCGAAAAGAGGCGATACCGGTTCTCTTACCTGGAAATCCATGGGTCCGTTCTTAATCTGAAGGATCACATTCTCCTCAAACTCTCCGTCAAGGGAATGGAAATAGTCATAACCTGCTCTTGCTCTGTCAGTCTTTAAATCCCTCCAGTCCTGTCTGCAGTTATATACGAAACATCTCCATATGATGATTCCGCCGTAAGGTGCGATCGCTCTTGCAAGCATATTTGCTCCGTCTGCCTGAGTCCTTTGGTAAGTAAAAGGTCCCGGTCTTCCTTCGGAGTCGGCTTTAACAAGAAATCCTCCGAGAGCAGGAACATTCTTATATATTTCTTCACACTTATTCTTCCACCAGTTCGCAACATCCTCATTTAAAGGATCTGCATTGTCGAGACCGTTTTCTAAAGGAAGCGCATAATTGATGCTTACGAAAAGGGAAATACCGTATCCGTTTAAAATATCAGAAAGCTTCTTCAGATCCGAATAATGTCTGTCGGAAATAAGATAAGATGCTTCACCCTTAACGTTTACGTTATTTATGACAACGGCATTGATACCGACGGATGCTATAGCTCTTGCATACATGACGGTTCTGTCGTTAACGATCATTTTGTTGTCTTCAAAGAAAAACGAATTTCCCGAGTAGCCTCTCTCGATATCTCCGGGCATATTATCCCAGTGATTGAGCATTCTTAAAGGATTATCGGGATTCTTTGTTTCATCCACATCGCTTGTAAGTTTTCCGAGTCTTACAAGCTCTAAAAATCTGAATGTTCCGTATAACAATCCCGAATAGTCTGCGGCTTCGATCTTATATCCGTTTTCAAATGAAAAAATACGGTAACCTTCTTTTAAGAGTGAGTCATTTTTGATAATATTTAAAAGAAGACCCGAGGTCATTTCCACGTTATATGAAAAGTTCGGTTTTTTACCGAAAAATGCTTTGAAAGCTGTATCTATTTCATTTTTGATATTTACGCATAAAGGGTTTTCGGCTTCATAAGAATCAAAGCAGACATTGCTTAAAATATCGGCAATACGCTGTTCCGATTCATCAAGCAAAGAGAGTTTTTTATAATTAAGCCACAGAGAATTGTACATACGCTTCACTCTTTCCAAAACAAAAAATATGTAGTATACTTGTATTTCAGTACAATATCATAATACTACATTTAAAAATTTTGTCCATAACAATTTATTCAAATACTTTATTTTAGGCGGTTTTTATGAATATTTTCAATTATGACGGTAAAATATACAGATTCCTTGTCAAGTTCTGGAATGTCGTTTGGATCAGTGTCCTCTGGATCGTCTGCTCCCTTCCGATCTTTACCATCGGTGCAGCTTCCACAGCCGCTTACTACTCCATGGTCAAGAGTGTAAGGAACAACGAAGACCGTGCAACAAGGGATTTCTTTAAATCGTTTAAACAGAATTTCGTTCAGGCCACTGTAATGACTGTGATCTATATCATTGTCGGTGCCGCTTTTGCATTCGCAACATGGTTTTATTATCACAGATCCGGCGAATTCAATCTGGCACTTCGCTGGTTCTTCTATATCCTTATCCTTGTATATCTCTGTACGATCACGCATGCTTTTTCATGGCTTTCAAGATTCACGATGACAACCTTCCATGCATTGACTTACCCTATCGCGATCACATTAATGCATCTGGGTTATTCGGTTGGTCTCATTGTCTTCTGGGCCGCTGCCGTTATCGTACTTTACTGGTCATACAACACATTCCTCTTTGCACCATTGCTTCTTTTGATGCCCGGTATTAAATGTCTTTTGGACACATTCTTAATAGAACCTATATTAAAGAAATATGAGCCTATGGCAATCGGCGCTGAAGAGACAGATGAAGAGACCAAAACCGAAGATGAAGAAACAGATACAGAGATTGGCAAAACTGATGACGAATCTGTTGATGATAAATAGTAAAAGACTTAAAGGAATAAACTATGAAAGCTTTTTTAGATGACAATTTTCTCTTAAATAATGACGCGGCAGTTCGTTTATTCAACGAATATGCAAAGGATATGCCGATAATCGACTATCACTGCCATATCGATGCAAAGGACATTGCAGAAAACAAAGAGTTTAAGAATATAACCGAACTCTGGCTCGGAGGCGATCATTACAAATGGAGATTCATGCGTGCAGCGGGCGTTGACGAATACTTCATTACGGGCGACGCAACGGATAAGGAAAAGTTTCTTAAATGGATCGAAGTTCTCTCTTCGGCATTCGGAAATCCTCTTTATCACTGGAGCCATATGGAACTAAAAAGATACTTCGGCTTCGAAGGTCATGTGACCAAAGGATGCGGCGAAGAATTATGGGATAAATGCAATGCCGTTATCACTTCGGGTAACTTCAAGGCCAAGGATATCATCTCAATGTCTGATGTAGAGATACTCTGCACAACCGACGATCCCGCGGATACTCTCGAATATCATGACATCATCAAAGAAGATACGTCTTTTAAATGCCGGGTTCTTCCTGCTTTCAGACCTGACAATGCAATGAACGTTGAAAAAGAAAACTATCCCGATTACATTGCAAAACTCGGGAAAGTTTCGGGAATAAAGATCGATTCTTTTGATAATCTCATTAAAGCTTTAAAAGAAAGAATACATTTCTTTAACGAGAAAGGCTGCAGACTTTCGGATCACGGTCTCTGGTACATTCCTTTTTCGGATGCAGATGAAGTAAAAGCAAATGAAGTATTTGCAAAAAGAATAAACGGCGAGATCCCCAATCCTTTAGAGTGTGATATATTTCAGAAAACATTCCTTATAAAGCTTCACGAGGAATATAAGAAACTTAACTGGGTAAGCCAGCTTCATTACGGCTGCAAGAGAGATAATAACACTGTAATGTTTAAGAAGATCGGTCCCAACACCGGATTTGATGCCATCTCAAGAATAGCATGCGAAGATTCGCTCGCGGGATTCCTTGACTGTCTTAATTCAAAAGATGCTCTCGGAAAGATCATCGTGTATTCGCTCAATCCGAATGCAAACGAAGCCATTGATACGATCTGCGCATGTTTCCAGGACGGTAAGAGCGTTAATAAGATCCAGCACGGAAGCGCATGGTGGTTTAACGATCATTACTTAGGAATGAACGCTCATCTTAAATCACTTGCAAGTAACGGAAATCTTCCCGGCTTTGTAGGAATGCTTACCGACTCAAGAAGTTTCGTATCCTACACAAGACACGAATATTTCAGAAGGATCCTCTGTAACTTCATCGGCGAGGCGGTTGAAAACGGAGAATTCCCCGAGGATTACAAAATATTATCAAAGATCGTAAAAGATATCTCCTATTACAACGCAAAGAATTACTTTAACTTTTGATCAGGACTGATTATATAATGCGTGATAATCCGATTAGAAAAGAAAAAATGGAAAATCTCAAAAAAGCATCTTCTCTTCCGTTTAAGAAAAGAATGGTGTTTTATTGGGATTTTTTTAAATTCTATCTGCTTGCCTTGATCGTGATCGGAGTTATCGCTTTTATTTTTATAAAGCAGATCTTCTTCGCACCCGAGATCATCCTTAACGGTTATATCGTAAACAGGAGCGACAAACCCTCCTGTTCGGACGAAGAATTCATATCTTCTTTTCCGCTTTATTCAGATATCGATAACAAGAAACAGAAAATATATTTTTCATCGGATATGCTCTTAAGTGACACGGATTATGAATCATCGACAAAACTCATTGCCCAAGCCGCAACCGGAGAGATCGATTTTATGATCTGTAACGAGAATACTTTTAATACCCTATCTCAGATGTCACTCCTTGAAAACATTGACGGAAATGAAGATCTTAAAAGCAGATATGAATCCAGATTTGTTTCTTACGATCATACAAAAAACGACACTGACGAAGATGATTTCTTAGGTGTTAAAACCTATGGTATCGATGTCTCCGACAGTGCCGTATTAAGTTCTTTTAATGCTTTTAAGGATGATGATAAAGTTTATCTCTGCATCGGTACAAACTCTGAAACCGACGAAACGGTTTTATCCTTTATCGAGTGGATCATTCCTTAATATCTGCAAAAAGACTCTGCGTCTCTTCCACTGAGTTACCCGAAATATAATATATTTTATCATTGGTAACTATCTTGATATAATCTCCCGACTTCGGATTTAAGAACAGCTTGCAGCCGGAATCCTCATTTACTTTGAACGTTCCTTTCAATACATTTTCAAGTCCTGTTCCGGCCGTTCTTGCCATTTTAAGTTCACTTATATCTTCTCCGTAAAAGATCTCGGTTATATCACTCTCTTTTATTTTATATTCATCCCATAAATGATGGCATATGATCACGTTTCCTTCTTCGTATACATTTATCGGTGTTTTACCCATCATCAATATCCAGAGGATCACAAGAAACGATCCTGCGATCGATAATACTCCGAATGCCGCTATGATCATTCCAACGGGATGTGCCATGTTAATGGTGTAACCGATCCCCACTCTTTTATCGACGTTTAATCTCTTATCCTTCGGATTAAAATAGAACATTCCGAGAACCCAGTAATCATCGTCATCAACATTCATTTTTGCATTTTCGCTCTGATATCTGTCATCCAGCTTATATTTGTTCACTCCGTAGACTGCCATTGCCGCCATGATAAAGATCATATAGACAAGAAAGAAAACAAACATGGTGATCTCGGATCTTAAGGCAAGACTGAGAACGATAGTGAGTAACCCGACTGCATTATCTGCCCAGATCATCAGATATGTAAGATTCGCAAAAAGCTTTTTCCTGGATCTGTTATAATTTGCATTTACATCACTGTTTTCCGAAACAACTTCGTTTCTGGAATTGTCAACGATCAGACCTATAAAAACAAACAGTGCCGTTATAAAAAGAAATGATCCGGTTATTCCCGTATAGATAAAAGATCCGCTTAAAAATGATCTTTCCGGAAAGGCAAACTTAAGTACATTTAGATCCGCAAGCAGAGCGATCACGAAAATGATCACACCTGCAAGTGCCGATACCGTAAGTATGCCCTTGTTCAGAACATGGATAGCACCTGCGTTTTTAAGGTCTGCATATAATGTCGTATCGCTTATTATCCCGAGATTGTTTTTAAATTTCTTGATTTCGGAATTGCCGAGTGCATACGGGATCATGATCACTATAAGTGCGACGATCACAAACACGCTCCAAAGAGTCATCTTTAAATTCAGTGAAGGTACAAACAAAAGCAGAACCGAGATCACAAGTATTGCGATCAAGATCACAAGACCCTGTTTTTTATGAGTTGCGAAAACGAAATCTATAAACTCGCTTTCCTTTTCACCCTGAAATTCACTTCTGTTATTAACTCCGAATATTCTTTTTTTACTTTTCCAGTCCTTTGG
>CACZOG010000290.1 GCA_902782715.1 uncultured Lachnospiraceae bacterium
AAGCACAAACGACTTTGCCAAAACTATCGGTATATCTTCGGATATGGCCAAGGCTGCGGAAACGGTCATATACGGAGAGCAGTTTCCATGCGATGTCGGAACTTTTAACGACTCATATTTTGTATACATCGCAGCATTCGGAATCCTCACTGAAGTTTCATACGAAACCAAGCAGGAATTCAAAAATGTTTTCGGACACATGGCCTACGTACTCGAGGGCGTTCGTTCGGTAGGTATGGGTAATTTCAAACCTATCGAAATGACCATCACCGTCGGTGACAGAGTTATAAAAGATTCATTTATCTACGGAATGATCTCTAACTCAACATCCGTAGGCGGCGTAAAGAGCCCGCTTTTTAAGGAAGCTCAGTTAAACGACGGTAAGTTCGAAGGAATCTTTGTCAGATACCCCGAAGACCCGACAGATCTGAATGCAGTTCTGGCTTCACTCATAGCAGGTGAACCCGATCCCGAATACATGTACTACTTCAAGGCTAATGAGATTCATTTCACAAGCGAAGAGCCTGTAGCATGGACCAGAGACGGCGAGAACGGCGGCAGCCATACAGAAGTTACGATCAAGAATTTAAAACAGGCTGTAACGATCTACAAGCCGGTTAAAAAGAAATAAAAAGAATTGAGAGCCCTGTGGAAAAACCCGCAGGGCTTTTTAATTTCGGCCGACCCCGCCTGCACGGCAGAAGCAGTGATCTCTTTGGAATTTCACGATGGCTGCTGTTAAGAATTTCTCATCGGCGGATTCTGTGATAGAATTAAGGCATGAAAGAAAAGACAAAGAACATCATTTCAATAATATTGCTTTTAGTATTCGCCGCCCTGCTTGTCCTCGGAGGTTTAAGGGGAGAAGTCAAAACGGTTTTCGTCAAAGCGGTTAACATCTGTCTTGAGTGTATAGGAATAGGATAAAGATATGAGAAAACAGACTCTTCGTCTCATTATCCAGGCTGCAGCCTTTGCGCTTACGAACGGATATGTTAAAGGCTGGATGAGCGGTAAGATCTACAAAGGCGGATTAAAGAATATATGTGTTCCGGGACTCAACTGTTATTCCTGTCCCGGGGCTTTGCTTTCATGCCCGATCGGCTCTCTTCAGGCAGTCATAGGAAGCGGAAGATTTAAAGTGTCATTATATGTTCTTGGCTTCATCGGTATTTTCGGAGTGCTTTTAGGAAGACTGGTATGCGGCTTTGCATGCCCGTTCGGACTGGTGCAGGATCTTCTTTACAAAATTCCTTTTTTTAAAAAGTTCAGGAACATCCCCGGTCATAAAGTTCTTAAATATCTTAAGTATGTGATACTTCTTGTTTTCGTTATCGTTCTGCCGATGACGATCGTCAACGTTGTCGGGATCGGACAGCCCTGGTTCTGCGAATACATCTGTCCTTCGGGAACTCTTTTCGGAGGAATTCCTTTAGTGATCGCAGATGCATCTTTAAGAAGTGCGATCGGATGGCGCTTCTGGCTTAAGGTCGGAATCCTTTTAACATGCGTTATTTCTTCGATCATGATCTACAGACCGTTTTGCAAGTACATCTGCCCGCTCGGCGCACTGTACGGACTTTTCAATCCCGTTTCGTTTTACAGATTTAAGATCAACGAGGATAAATGCAATAAATGCGGCAAGTGCCAAAAGGCCTGCGACATGGATATAAAAGTCTGGGAGAAGCCCAATTCGACAGAGTGCATCCGCTGCGGCAAATGCATGGAAGCATGCAGTGAAGAGGCAATCACTTCCACATGGGCAGAATTAAAAAAAGGACTTTCCCAAAGGAAAGTCCCTGATTCTAAAACCTGATCTCTATTATTAATTTCCCGTTTTCGAAATTAGAACTTAAAGGACAGTTCATTCTCTCGGCGAAGGTTTTTACGATCGATAATCCGAGGCCGTGCGACTGATCGTTTCTTGCGGTCTCAACGGTAAAGAATCTGTCGAAAAGCTTTTCCGTAGATACTGTGGATAATGCCGAAGCAGTGTTTGCTATTCTTACACAGCCGTCCTCTGAGAGTGATACTTCAAGATCTCCGTCGCTGTATTTTAAGGCGTTGGTAAGAAGATTAGAGAAGATCCTTTCCACATATGAAGGATAGAGTTCCCTCATAACGGTTGTTTCGCAGATGCTTACGTCAGGCGTTATCCCGCGGCTTTCGAATGCGGGATAAAGATTCATCACACAGTCTTCAAGAACACGGTTTATATTTACATCTTCTTTATCTTCTGTTATTTCACCGCCCGTGATCACCGAATATTCAAATAGTTCTTCGGTAAGTTTCTTCATGTGATTCGCACGTTCGTCGATTATCTTTAAGTATCTCTTGTTCTCGTTGATATCATCGTTCTTAAGAGCCAGTTCCACATATCCGCAGATGGCTGTAAGAGGAGTTCTTAAGTCGTGCGCGATGTTCGTGACCGCGGTCTTTAATTCCGCATCGCCGAGGCGGTAGCGGTGGTACGAATCACGAAGATCGGTCAGCGTTTTATTTATAGAGGAAGTCAGTTTC
>CACZOG010000291.1 GCA_902782715.1 uncultured Lachnospiraceae bacterium
GTTCCGAAAAGAAGATCCGAATTCTCTTTGTATCCTTCAATATAATCAAGGAATACCTGTCTGGGTTTTCCGTTAAAAGAATCAGAAGAATAACCCGGAGCGATCTCAAGCACGCGCTGTCTTTCTACAACGGGAGTATCGATATACTGAGTCCACTTTGCTTCAAGAGCGTTCATGAATTCAAGAATCGAATCCGAATTGTTATAAGAAGTTCCTTCTACGGTACCGTGCGTCTTAAGTGTTGCGGGGAACACATTTTTGGTCTCTATATAATCCGACATCAATGTCTCGAGCATTCTGTTTAAGCTTCCCTCTTTAAACATGGGATAAACACAAAGGAATGCCGACAACAGTGCGACACCGATTAACAGGCAGAAGTTAAGCCATTTTTTGTTGAATATTTTGTGTCTGATAAATCTGAACATGAATCCTACCTCTATTTTACAACCGTATCGCCGACCGAAAGTCCGCTAAGTATTATTGTTCTTGCATCATCGCCGATCTTTAGATCGCTGCCCGGAATTACATACTGCTTGAAGACATTGTCTCCGTCCTTAAGCCATACATAATGATAGATCTCATCATCATAACTCTTTTCCTTGAATACATAATCTCCGGAAACCATTGGCATGTTTTCGAATCTTACGCTTTCCATGGTAGTCTCAAGGATCGCGAAGTCATAACCGTGATCAAAGAACGCATCCTCCACATTGGCATAGAATGTCATTCCCTCGGTTTTGGACATGGTGGAGTAAACCTTTCCGTCCTCCGTAAACACATACGGTGCACTGTTAGGGTTACCGCTTACAACTTTAGCCTTAAACTTCTCATCTTTAATGGTAAGCGTGTATTCAAAGCCCGTAGGTTCTGTCAGGCCTCCGTTGATGGCGAATTTGGCAATGTCATCAAAATAACTTGCAGTCTCTAAAAGCTTCGTACCGGGATTGATCTTCTCTCTTTCCTCGACTCTTATAACAGCAACTTTTCCGTCGAAATCCGCATAGATCGTCTTATATCCCGTACCGTTATTCTGCTCTTTGGTATACGCATACTCTGACTTTAATGAAGCGATCGTACTGTTGTATGCATATTCCTCGCTCTGCTTCTCAAGTGCAAGGAGCTGTAAGTCTATTTCATCAAACTGAGTTCTGTAACTGCAGACATTAAGCATCTTTTCGAGAGCATCCTTGCTCATTGCAAGGGAATTCAGATCGCTGTCGGAAAGACCTGCGGTACCGATCGCAGTGTTAACATCATTAAGTTCAGACTGATTCTGTTTCTTTGACTCTGCGAGTTCCCTTATTTCCTTATTGAGATCTTCCTCTCTCTTATTCATATCCTTAACGGCATTTTCGTGACGTCTTTCTTCCTTGCTTATCTGATTTTCGATCTGAACCAGACTTGCCTTATCGGAACCGATGCTTATCCTCATTAAAGGATCGCCTTTTTTGATCTCCTGACCGGGATCGACGTAGATCTCGTCAACCTCGCCCTTATCTTCGCTCGTATATGAATATGTGGTCTTCTCCACATATTTGGCACCCTTGCCCGTATTTATCGTAGACCAGTTTCCGAGGTAAACTTCAGTCTCTCCTTCCATTTTAGGAAGTATTGCTTCCTGTGTATAAAGAACAAGTTCGCCTTCTTCAAGACCGCTTATCACTTCTCTGTACTGTTCGTCGCCGTTTCCGATCTCACAGTATCTCTTCTCAAGTTCTCCGTCGTCATGTTTAACATATACGAAGTAACCCTGCTCGTCCGAAAGAATGGCATCTTTGCCGATGCAGAGAACGTCATTCTTGTCTTCGTAATAAAACTCCATGACGATATAATCGCCGGGATTTAACTTAACGTTCTCATCAACCGGTTTAAAACGCTGAATGGGGAATGAACCGAGTGCCTGATAAAAGGCTTCTTCAGCTTCCGTATACTTATATTCCGTTATCTCGACTTTCTCTCCGTTAATAAAAGCCAGTTTAATGGGATACTTTGAGTATGTATAACTCTTAGTAACCATATTGCCGGATATGAAAAGATCTTCCATATCGGTAACTATTACGATGTTCTCGTTGATATCAGCTACGACTCCGCTCTTTAAGTCCTTAACGAAAGTAACGTATCCGGAACTTTTTGCTCTAAGCGTACCATCGTTTATCACCTTATTAAGCTCGGTGATCGTTTCGTTTATCTTATCAACATTGAACTCGTACATCTTGTCATTATAGACATTGCCTTCTTCTTCAAGTTTGATATTGGTCTTAAGGTCATCGGGTGACTGGAATGTAAGTCCCAAAGATCCGACATTTTTTTCATACTCAGCGGCTTCAAGTTCCAGCTCGCTTCTTTTCGAATTAAGTTCCTGCATGGAATGGTCTATCTCATGCTGTCTTTTTAATTCCGCAAGTTCGTTCTGGAGACTCGCCACCTGTCTTTTAACATCTTCAATATCAGCAACGACAAGAACGTCTCCCTCTTCGACATAATCTCCGATGGAAACTTTGATCTCTTTAATGGCAACATTCTTCTTGAAGAAATGGCAGTAGTCGGTTCCGACAACATTTCCCACAAGAATCTTCGGTGTGCCTATATTTTCTCTTTTGATCGGCCTGAATGTTTCAACTGTTCCCTCGGGCTCAATGAGTTCGGGAACTTTTTCCTTAGGTCCGCAGGATACTAAAGCAAGGCAGGCCGATAATAAAATCACAGGTTGTAATAATCTTTTCTTCCTAATCATTTTAATGCCACCTCTTCTCCGCCTTGTAAACCTTTGGAAATAACTGCCATGCCTTCCATGTACGCGCTTACTTCCACATATGTGGGATTCTCAAAACCTTCGGAATTCAGAACATACACAAAAGTTTTGCCGTCTTCCATGGTATTTACCGCTTTCTCGTCAACATAAACGATATTTTTGACAAGTTCTTTTTCGATGTGTAATTCAAATCTTTCGTTTCCGATGTATACGATGTCTTCATTAACGGGCTTAAAATAAACTACGGGAAGCCCTTTCTGGGATGTTTCGATCTTATAAACAGTTACATCAAATTCCATGTTTTGGGAAACGGCATGGTAAACCTGGCCTTCCTCAAAAACGTAATCGTCATTGATCTCAGCCGAAAAGCCCACATCGCCGGAAACCTGTGTCATAAGGTCTTTCCTGGGCGTAACTATACCGTTATTTAAAGCCGTACTTACAAACGTAATGGTTCCGTCTTCGTCGGCAGTGATAATACACTTGTTGTACTCTCTCTGCTTCTCTGCAAGTTCCACGTTACGAAGCTTGATATCTTCCTCGATATCAGTGATCCTTCCCTCGTACATGCTGATCCTGGGGTCTCTTTTATCTTCTTCGATGGGTTCTCCGTTAGGATTATCCTCTTTTTCCTTATTTAAAAGGATCTCCAGTTCTTTCTTTGTATAATCGAGAAGCATCCGGTCATTCGCAAGCTTTTCCTGTTTCTCTTCAATCTCCTTCTGGAGTTTCTCCGATTTGAAAACGATCAAAACCTGACCCGCCTTGACATAATCTCCAACGGAAACATTAACGCTTTCCACCTCGAGATTTTCCATGTCGACCGTGTAATTTAAATACTTCAGTGAATTTTGACTTAAATTAACATTGAGTTGCGGCTGAATATCGCCTTTTTGAACTATAGTTGTATCTGAGATTGTTCTTTGATACGGTGTCCTTGTAAGGGGAGTAAGCTCGTGAATGTCACGGGTTTCGCATCCCGCAAGAAAGACAAACGATGCAACCAAAGCAATAGATGAAAGAATTTTGTTTGGTTTCATTTGATTCTCCTGTCTGTACTTCATGCCTGTGAAATAATCCTGATGAGTATTGTATCACATGTTTATATAGCTTGCTACACGACAAACTATATATATTACCCTTACTATTTCGAAAAATACTATGTAGTCAATTTGAAATCTTTATGCTATAATCTGTAAAGACGCGCCCATTTTAACGGTGCAAAAATAATCTATTATTTTTCAGGAGGTTTTAAAATGGCTTTAGTTACCACAACAGAAATGTTTAAGAAAGCCTATGACGGCGGCTATGCAGTCGGTGCTTTCAACGTAAACAATATGGAAATCGTTCAGGGAATTACAGAAGCAGCAGGCGAATTAAAGAGCCCTGTTATCCTTCAGGTTTCCAAGGGTGCACGTGCATATGCCAACCACACATATCTTGTAAAGCTTGTTGAAGCAGCAGTTATCGAGCATCCCGACATCCCCATCGCACTTCACCTTGATCACGGTGATACATTCGAACTTTGCAAATCATGTATCGACGGTGGATTCACATCAGTTATGATCGACGCTTCTTCGAAGTCTTTCGAAGACAACATCGCTCTTACAAAGCAGGTAGTTGAATATGCTCACGCTCACGGCGTAGTTGTTGAAGCAGAGCTTGGTACACTTGCAGGTATCGAAGACGAAGTTGTTGTAGAAGCAGGTAAAGAAGCTTACACAAGACCTGAAGAAGTTGAAGAGTTCGTTTCCAGAACAGGATGTGACTCACTTGCAATCGCAATCGGAACTTCTCACGGTGCTTACAAATTCACAGCAGCTCAGTGTACAAGAAACGCTGACGGAATCCTTGTTCCCCCGCCCCTTCGTTTCGACGTTCTCGAAGAGTGCATCAAGAGACTTCCCGGATTCCCTATCGTTCTTCACGGATCATCTTCAGTTCCTCAGGAA